>JAFOHJ010000082.1 GCA_017421885.1 Clostridia bacterium | reverse complement strand
TTTGCGCCCATGATAATTATCCCCGCACTTGACATTCCCAACATGGTGGCTCTGTCGCTTGCAGCACTTGTTATTGACCACTATGTTGACCGAGGTGCAAAGCGCTGCTGGGTCTGCGTGGCAGTTTTCTCGGCCATTACTTTTGCGCTTCTTCCATTCGCTGCAGGCTTTGTTGTTATGAGCTATGCTTTGAAGCTGGGCCTTTTCGGCGGCGTGGTATTTACCGTTACCACCCTGCTGTTTGATTCCGTTTCCGACAGACTTTCTTCCGGCCCTTCCTGCAAGGCCGCTCCCATTCTAAGCGCAGTAGGTCTCTATCTCGCGTCTCAGTGTTTTATGGGCATGTTGAAGTAACATATCAAACTAAACAGAGAGGGAGCCTTCCCTCTCTGTTTTTTCGCTTCATAAAGACATTTTCCGTCATTTTGCGTATAGTTCTTTCTATAACATAAATACATTTTGTATGGTTTTATAATGTTGTTTTGTAAACTTGAATTTTCACCAAAAAAACATTATTATATATTAGATATTGTATAAGGGTTAGTATACCCTTGCCATCCTGTTTTAATGATTTAACAAAAATTGTTGGCTAATATTTCTAAAAGGAGATTGCACTATGAAGATCACAAACGTCAAAATCGAAAAGTTTTCTGCACCTCTGAGCGAGCCTTTCCGCGTAGCGTTCGGCGTTATCACCGACTCCGACAGCTGGACTGTAAAGATTGAGACCGACGAAGGCATCTACGGCCTCGGCTCCGCTGCTCCTCTTGCTTTCGTTACCGGCGAAACTATGGAAACCTGCTATATCGTTATGAAGATGTTTGCTGATGCTTTCATCGGATTTGACCCCCTTGACATCGCAGGCGCTCATCAGCTTATGGACAGCCTTATTCACGGCAACGGCTCTGCAAAGTGTGCATTCGATATCGCTCTCTATGATATCGCAGGCAAGAAGGCAGGTCTGCCCGTATACAAGATCCTCGGCGGCACTAACCCTGTTGTTCACAACGACATCACCATCGGCATCGACACCACTGAAAAGATGGTAGCCGACGCTAAGAAATATGTATTTGACAAGGGCTTTAAGATCCTCAAGATCAAGATCGGCAACGACCTCAATAAGGATCTCGAATCCCTCGCAGCTATCCGTAAGCTCGTAGGCAACGATGTACGTATGCGTATCGATGCTAACCAGGGCTACGATGTTCCCACCGCTCTCGAAGCTATGAAGGAATTTGAAAAGATCGGCATCGACGCTGCTGAGCAGTTCCTCCCTTGGTGGGATTTCGAAGGCGCTGCAGAGCTTAAGGCTAAGAATACCTCCGCACTCAAGCTTATGCTCGACGAGTCCATCCACACCGTATACGATGCACGCCGCGCAGTACAGATGGATTGCGCTGACTACTACAACATTAAACTGATGAAGTGCGGCGGTCTCTACTGGGGCGCTCAGATTGCTGATGTTGCTGAGAAGTACGGCTACGGCTGTATGGTAGGCTGCATGCAGGAAAACAAGATTTCCATTACCGCAGGCATCAGCCTTGTAGCTGCTAAGAAGGCTATCGTTGAAGCTGACTGTGACAGCTTCATGTTCTACAAGGGCGACGACGACGGTATTGAAGGCGGCTTCACCCGTGAGGGCGGTATCTTCACCCTCCTTGAAAAGCCCGGTCTCGGCATCGAGCTCGACATTTGACATCATTCTTTAAAATTTAATTGATAGAGGCGCGAACAGCCATTAGTAACCGAAGGCAAGGACGGGAATCCGCCATTGGTGAAAGGGCCTTTCGCCGAAGAGCCTGCACCGTTCCCGAGGGGCAGTACTCTGGGCCGAAACATAATATGTATCGGTCTGTCACGATTTGTGAAGCGCTATCACAGGACGTATCCTATATAAAATTACGTATCCATGGTGGGCTCATAAATTAGCTTGCCATGGATTTTTCTTTAATGAAACATAAAAGGAGTTCATTCTGTTATGCTTAATCTTGAAAGACTTCGCGAACAGATCAACGAGCAGCTTCCCCTTTGGGATCAGGCTTCTATGGGACTTGGCATCGTAAAAGACGGTGAGATCCTTATGGCTGAGGGCTTTGGTCTGCGCGACATCGAAAATAATATTCCTGCTGATGGCGATACCCTTTATCAGATTGGCAGTTGTTCCAAGGCATTCACTTCTGCGGCAGCAGCTATTCTGGTAGATCAGGGCAAACTTGAATGGGACAAGCCTCTGCGTGATTATCTGCCTTGGCTCAGACTAAAGGATTCCTTTGTCAGTGAGCATGTTACCGCTCGCGATATGCTCTGCCATCGTACCGGTCTCCCCCGCTATGATGCATGGTGGATCTGCCACACTGAGGTTTCCCGCCGTGAGGCAGCAGAAGGCATGAGATATATGGACAATGTCTGCGATTTCAGAGCAGGCTGGAACTATCAGAACTACTGCTTCATCGTTATCGGTCTTCTTATTGAAGAGCTCACCGGCCTTACCTGGGAAGCTTTTGTAAAGGAAAATATTCTTGATCCGCTCGGTATGAACCGCACGACTTTCTATCAGAGCGTAATGGAAGCTGACGAAAACTACGGCAAGCCTTACGAGAGAGCAAAGATCACCGACTCCAAGGGCTTTAAGCCTGCCGAACTTCTCCGCAGCCTCGTAGAAGACCCCGAAAAGGGCATCGGCGCTGCATATGGCCCCGCAGGTTCTATAATCTCCTGTGCAAGTGACATGGTTAAGTGGGTCAAGTTCCATCTTGACAACGGCAAGGTGGGTGACCGTCAGCTCATAAGCGAAGCCAATATGAAAGAGCTTCACAGAATGAACAAGGTTATCGAAAATCCCATCACAGGCGATTGGCCCGAAGAGGATATGCACGGCTACGGCATGGGATGGTTCATCCACAGCCATCGCGGTCACAAGTTTGTTGAACACGGCGGCAACATCACCGGTTACTCCGGCTACGTCGCAATGATTCCCGATCAGAACCTCGGCATTGTTGCCTTTGTAAACTTCGACGGCTCTACCATGCACAATGCCACCACCTTTGAGATTATCGACCGAGTACTCGATATTCCCGAAAGTGAAAACAACTGGCACGAGCGTTTCCGCGAGGCGAGAGCCAAGAAGGTGGCTGCTCTTGTTGAAGCTTCGCAGAAGCAGAAGGATGACCGCGTTGAGAACACCTCTCCGAGTCATGCTATCACCGACTACGCAGGCACATATTATAATGACGCTTACCGTGAGCTTGAAATCACCGAGGACAACGGTGTGCTTACATTCCGCTACGGCATCGAAAAGAGCGAACTCGAGCATTATCACTATGATACTTTCCGCACCTGTGATGAAAGCTGCATGCTCAACGATATGCTCGT
>JAFOHJ010000011.1 GCA_017421885.1 Clostridia bacterium | reverse complement strand
TTTCGCCCGAAATATGTCATTATATAATGTTGTAACTTAAGCACATACCCGGAGGAAAAAAATGCAGAAAAAATACAGATTCAATAAACCCGACTATGCCATCGGCGAAAACGAAAAGCTCTATAACGATATGGCGGCTCAGGGCTGGCAACTGATCAAGCGCGGCAGCTGGCTCAGCACCTTCGAAGAAGGCAAAAAAGACAAATATCAGTACCGTGTCGAGATCGTCAAGGAAGGAACCATTCCCACCCATCAGACGAGCGATCTTAAACACAAAGGCTGGGAGACCGCTGCAGAGAACGGCGTTGTCCATATATTCCGCGGCAGCCCCAAGAAAAACCCCGACTTCTTCCAGCTTACCCTGCCTCAGCGCGACTATGTCATCGATGCCCTTAAGCACGAATACATCCTCTCGGCATTTATCGCCGTGGCGCTGCTGTTGGTGACCGGATTTATCCTAATGTCCAGGATGGTCAGCGCCCTGTGGCTCCATTCGCCCGAGGCTCTCATGATGCTGGCGGCCTTTGTCCTTCTCTTTGTCTTCCGCACCCTCTATAACTCTCTCCGAACCCGAGAGCTCAAGGTTGCGATACAGGAGGGCGAGCCTATCGACCGAAGCATAAAATCCGGAATGCGTCCCCATAAGATCATAGAAATGTCGCTCCTTGCCATGATCGCTGCCATCGCCATCGCAGGCTTTGCGGTGGTGTCCAGCTATGAAACACGCCCCATGCCCGAAAACTCCGACGGTGCGTATATAACCCTCTCCGAGATGGGCTGGGATATGCCCCGAGTCGAAGGTGAAGACGGCACCGCTGCCGCTTCGGTTGAAGAGAGCCGCAACATGCTCTTCGATGTCTGCGACAGCTATGAATACATCTCGGGCGGCGAAGAAAGCGAATGTATTATGAGCATTCAGGCCTATACCCCCCATTTTGCCTTCCTCGAAGGCATGATGCCCGAGCTTATCATCGCATCGGCCGGCAGAGATCTCGGAAGCTATGAATCCCGCGACATCGAAGGCCTCGACCTTGCCCTCTACGGCGAAAGCGGCCTTGAATATATCGCCATGAAAGACGGCATCGCCTACCATATCGCCTATGCCGACCCCGCATCTCTTGCAGGCGGACAGAGTGAGAAGGATCCACTTGTCACGCTGGCCGCAAAATAAAGGAGACGATAATCCTTGAACAGAACAGTGTTTATAAGCATCCGCCCTGCTGGCCCTGATGATTTCGAAGCGGCAGCTGCACTTGAAAAGGAGGTCTTTGACCTTCATCACGAAAACAGACCCGACTTTTTCCGCGACAACGATGCTCCGCTGACCCGCGAAGGCTTCCTCGACAAGCTGGAGAACTGCATATATCTCCTTGCGGAGGATGAAAAGGGCAGCATTGTCGGCCAGGCCATCGCCCTCACACGCGGATATAAGGATCATCCCGTTTTTCGCGACAGACAGTGGTTCGAGATCGACGATATCTCGGTAGCCTCCTCCGCAAGACGCACGGGCGTGGGAAAGCTGCTCTTCGAAGCTATGAAAAGAGAAGCCGTACAGCGCGGCTTCGATCATATCGAGCTGTGTGTATGGAGCTTCAACCAGGATGCACGAAAGTTCTATGAATCGCTGGGAATGACTTCACGAATCGACCGCATGGAGATCGATCTCTAAACAAAACAAAAAGCCACCCGAGGGTGGCTTTTATTATTTTATACTGATGTCTGTGTCGCCTTCTGCGCCGTCTACGGTAACAGAGAGCTTGTGGGGCAGGCATACGATAGCAGACGAACCATCTTCTATCCAGCCGGTGCCGACACAAACAAGATCGGGGCAGTCGGCCTCAGATACCCTGACCCTGCCATCCTTTATCTCAACGGTATTGCCGCATTCCAGCTCGATGACCCGGTCTTCCGAAAGAAGAATGCGGTAAACTTCCTCTCCGTCAACCGATATGACCGCCTCTTCATCGCTTTCATCCATCACAGCCCATGCTAGGGCACATGAAAGAGAGAATATAAGGACGATCACGGCTATCCAGAAGCCGTCTTTCATTCTGAAGCTCTTAATAATCGATGCCCTCTTCTTCCTCGTCATACTTACGTCCGTAATACTCGAACAGCTCGATAAGCTCGCGCACTTCCTTTTTGCGTCTGCGCGAAGGAATGGTGACCACCCACAAAAGGCAGACCGCTATGATGGCTGCCGCGCCAGCTCTGACTGCCATGGCATTCTCTCTGATAAAGCTAATCGCGGTGCCAAGCCCTTCGATGCGGTAAAAAACAACGCCGAGGCTCTGATCTTTGGGCAGAAGACTGCCGGAGGAAACACGGATGATTCCCTCTCCATCTTCCGACACAACGCCGAATGTGACCTCTCCCTCATCCTCAATGGCGGCAATGCTGCCCGAAATGAGCTCCGATTCCCTGTCGGCCAAAGCGAGGCATCCGTTGGGCATGGCTTCTCCCAGCCATTCGGCATCAGCACCCTCCAGCGTGACGGGATATGCTCTCCATCTCATCCCCTCAGGAAGAATATTATCATTTGTAAAAGTGACGGCTGTGCAGGCCGCAATAAAAACAAAAGCGAGGCAAAGCGCGATATATCTGACTATTTTCATCTCAGGTATCATTCCCTTATAAGGTTTATATAAGAGAAGTATACCACGAAGATGTCTTTCAAACAACCTTCCAGATGTCAAAAAGAAATAGTGAAGCGGCCTTTTTGCCCGCAAGCATAAATGTTGGAATACCGCCGCTGCGCGGAGCGATGCTGCCACGGCGATGCCACCAGGCTATGCCGTTTTCGGTGAGAAATGCGCCGTCATAAAAGGGCAGCGGGATATTATAAAAACTGCCGGTGCACTCTGCCTCCAGCTTATTTATCTCTGTCCTTGTTTTCTCTCTTATTATGCGCATAAGCTCTGACGGCGAGCGCGCAAGGCTCAGAAGCGGCACTATGCGGCAATTTTTTCGGTCCCATATCTCGGAAAAACGTGTCAGACGATCGCCCATCAACCCTCTGTCTTCATACACTTCTCCCGACACCGAAATAAATCTGTCCGATATGTATTCAGGATAAAAGCCGCCCTCTATCCTCCAGTCACCGGTCATATCATGTGGGTTTGCAGCTTTCAGCCGCGACTCCAGCATCTCGGCGCGCCTTGTATAATAGCCGTCTATCCTCTCACCCGCACCCATGACTGGGATCTTTATGCAATAATCTATTTTATCGCCGCAGGATTTATTCAGCCTGCCCGAATACTCGCGCATAGCGACCTCCAGAAGTTCATTCATGCCATCCACCTCCATAAGGACATAATATGCCGTCCCACATGCAGTTATACCCCGTAAAATATACTTTTATTTCTCCCTTTATTTATGGTATAATATAATATCAAGTTCCGGGAGGTGCCCCACAATGCGTCAGGGATATATCAGAGAAACTGAAGATGTAAAATATCTTATCCTATACAGTCTTGGTCTGTTGCCCTTTACCATCACCGAAGAAGACCTGCTTGAGATCGTCCTCATCGACGACGGCTTTGGCTATTTCGAGTTTGCCACCGCCTTTCACGAACTGCTGCAGTCAGAGCATATTTCGGCTGTCGAGACCGGCGGCCATAAGGAATATCTGCTGACCCTGAAAGGCAAGGAGGTAGTCGAGTTGATGGAAGATCAGCTTCCGGCCAGCGTGTGCGACAAGGCTCAGGCCGCTGCTATTCGCGTTGTCCGCCGCATCCGCAGAGCCGACTCGATCCGCACCGAACACCGCATGAACAGCGACGGCACATACACCACCACCCTCACTGTCCGCGACAAGAACGCCGAACTGGTGTCGGTGTCGATGCTTGTCTACAGCGAGCAGCAGTGCCGCATCCTTGAAGAAAACTTCCGAAACAACGCAGAATATGTGTTCAAGAGCCTGCTCAACATGCTGCTTGACACCGATAAAAAAACCGATACGGAGGAAAGATAACCATGAAAAAGCTTCTTGCCCTTCTTTTTGCATTTATGCTGATATTTACGGCCTGCGGCCAAAGCGAAGACGAGCCTGCCGATGTGACAGACACTCCCTCGACCGAGCAGGAACAGCCGGAGGAACCTAAAGAGCCTGAAAAGACCGAAGAACCCGAGGAACCCGAAGAGCCCGAAGTCGACCCCGACCTCTTTGTTGCCAGCGGCAACATAAATCCCCTCACAGGCCTCTGCGACGGCATCTCCGACGATGCTCTTACACGCAAACCGGTGGCCATCATGGTCAGCAACAGCTACGACAGTCTGCCTCAGTGGGGCATCACTCAGCCCGACATCATTTATGAGATGCTGGCAGAAGGCCGTATCACACGCCTGCTCGCCATCTTCAAAGACCCCTCCAAGATCGACCATCTTGCATCGGTCCGCTCGGCAAGGCCCTATTTTATCGACATGGCCCAGAGCTACGGCGCAGTTTATATGCACTTCGGCGGCAGTGTCCCCGCCTATGATGCCATCAAGGCAAGAGGCGACCTGATCGCCCTCGACGGCATCCGTGGAGGATGGGAGGGCAGCCTTTATCACCGCGACCCCGACCGCAAGAA
>JAFOHJ010000081.1 GCA_017421885.1 Clostridia bacterium | reverse complement strand
TTTTGTCATCGTAGTTCTCTTACATATTGGCATCGGCCATCATTCCGACAAGATAATGATCGGCAATATAATGCTGCTCATTCCCGGCCTGGCTCTCACCACTTCGCTGCGCGACCTTATCAACGGCGACACTATCTCGGGCCTTCTCGGCCTGTTCGAGGCCGTCATCAAGGCTATTGCCATCGCTATCGGATCGGCACTCGTTCTTCAGGGATTGGGGGTATAACAGATGTTTGATATGTTTATCGAAGTCCTGATGGCCGGGCTTGGCTCGGCCGGATTTGCCTATCTCTTTAACGTCCACGGCAAAAAAATCGCCTGGACTGGAATAGGAGGCGGCCTGAGCTGGCTTGTATACCTTGCTGTCATGCAAATGAGCGGCGACCTTTTCATCGCGCTGTTCGCCGCAACTCTTTCGATCGTTGTCGCCAGCGAGATCCTTGCCCGCGCGATCAAAATACCGGTCATAATGATGCTGGTACCCATGCTGATCCCTCTCGTTCCCGGAGGAACGCTGTTTTACTCCATGCAGGCGCTGATCAGCGGAAAGAATCTTCAGTTCGTAGGCTATCTGCAGTCGCTGGCGCTGCAGGCCGCCGCCATCGCGGTCGGAATGATCGTGGGAACTGCCATCATGGGCAACTTTTTCACCTTCTATTACCGCGCAAAGGCTCAGAAGATCTCTCAGAATATAACCGAACAGTCATAAAAAATAAACCCTCATGCTTCGCTGTGCGAAGCATGAGGGTAATTTTTTATCTCGGCATTACTACAAATGCATTGGGCAGCCTTCTGCCGTTTTCCTTGTCGCCTGCCGAAGGCTTTGTGATCTTCCGTCCGTTATAATACATGATGCTCGACGAGCCGCCGTCGAGATTGCAGGCCTGATATGCCCCATATTCCAGCATCATATCGGCAAGATCGCCCATGGTGCAGCCAATGGAATGTCCCGGCTGCCTGCCGTCGACTACCAGCAGCAGCACCTGGCCGTTTACGGTCTGGCCTATGGCGGTTCTGGGCGATATTCCCCAGCCTGCCGAACCCTCGACCATCTTTTTGCCGCCGATTATCAGCGCAGGCTTGAACTCTACCGCATCACGCAGCCCTGTTTCATCCCTGTACTGGCCGATCTGAAGGCTGTTGTTATAGTCAAAGCCTATGGTCTTATTGTTTCCTCCGGCCCACGACGAATAGAGGTCGCCATCCTTGATGACCAGGCCGTGCGGTATGCCGCCGTTTCCGTGTCCCTCAGGGTCATAGAAGCCGCTGGCATTAACGGCCAGCACCGCGCCGCTCTCTTTAGCAATGGCGCCTATGGTGGCTCCCACCTCACCAAAGCCGGATGCCAGCTCCAGCTCTACCTGCTCGGGATTCTTAATGATGGCAAGGCGGCCGTTATAATCGCTGCCGGTCACCTCTACTATTGTGATGCCGTTTCGTGTGTCTATGGCCATGATCTCGTCGCCGTTAACCGTCTTTATGCCGGTTCCGTCCTGATCGAGGCCTGCCTCGTCTATGATAAGATATCCTTCATCGTCGAGAATATCCTCGCCGTGCTTTTCTATATATTTTTCAAAGCTTTTACGGTCGACCTCGGTGTAGATCTCAAAAAACTCATCTTCAAGCTTTTTCCACGCGGTCTTTTCCTCAACACCTTTAATGGGTTCGATCTCCCAGTCGGTCTCGATAGTATCAATGACCTCCTGCTCGGCCTCAATATCGGTCCTTGTTCCCATAACATCATCAATAATAAAGTCGGGGATAAAGGCAGTGGCAAGCCACTGGTGGGTCATGGTGCCCATTGCTGTCTCGATATAGATATCGCGCCACTTTTTGACGAAAGGTATATCCGAAAATACAGCCACCCCATAAAGGCCGCAGATCAGCATCAGAGCGCAGCCTGCCCGCAGCAGCACCTTTCCCGTTTTTGCCTTTTTCTTTGTTTTAGACGGCTTTCTGTCGCGTTTAAGTTCGTGTTTGAACTCGCGTTTTTCTTTCTTTCCGAAGAATTGCTCAAGTACCTCATCGTCCACAAGGCTCTCGCCCTGCCAAAAGCTTCCCCTCTGAGGCACCCACTCGATGTCGCCCTTCTCGCCTTCCTTTTTCTCCAGCTCCGAGTCATAGATGGCCGACAGATATATTTCGCGTATCATTTCATCAATATCGTCGGGGGTTTTGCTGAATCCATGCTCAAAGCCCTTATTCTTATCGTCGTGCACCTGTCGGCCTCCTTTCTCCGGCTGTCATTGTGTAATAAAAATTATATCACTCTTTGTGCAGGTTGTCATCTTCAATATCACCCATAAAGATGACATATATCTGAATATTCTTTTAACAAAAGCCAAATCCCCCGACATCGGTCGGGGGATTTTTCGTGTGCTTTCAAAAAGAGGAGACTACTTATGGTTTAGGATGGAAATTATCGTGTGCTTCTATTTTATACCCTTCGGTATGTTTTCCTTTTGTGATTATAATATACCACATCGGTATACATTTGTCAATATGCTTTTTGAGAACATTTCTCAAAAAATGTTGATCTTATCTCTTCCCCTGAGAAGGTATGAATGGCTCTTCCTTTAGATTTTCGCCGAACTACACTGTCATCCTGAGTGGAGTGAAGCGTAATCGAAGGATCTCACGCCATGTTTTATTAAGGCCAAAACAAAAAGGCCGCTAACGCGGCCTTTGGATACAAAAAAAGCGAGCTACGTGAGCAGATCGCTGAACAAAGATTTAGACCAAACAAAAAGAACCACGTTTGTGGTTCTTCTGTTGTATAGGCATCATTTCCCCACAAAATCTACCGATTTTGCGAGGGCCCCTTTGATCATATAGATTTCCGGCAAATAAAT
>JAFOHJ010000080.1 GCA_017421885.1 Clostridia bacterium | reverse complement strand
GGTGTTCCTATGATAAGTCCGTCGGCCTCTCTGATGGCCTCAAGAACGGGTGTAAGGGCATCTTTGTAAACGCACTTTCCCTGATGGCCGGGCAGCTTGCAGCCGAAGCAGGAAATGCATCCGGTGAACTTTCCAAGGCTGTAGAGGTCAAATATCCTGACTTCTGCTCCCTCTGCCTCGGCGCCCTTTGCCGCCTCGCGGACAAGGGAGGATGTGTTCCACTTTATTCTGGGGCTGGCGTTTATCGCAACTATCTTCTTCATAAAAACCTCCGTTATCAAACCGCTTTAAAGAACGGTCACCAGTTCCTCTTTAGCCTTGCTTTCAAGATGAAGCTTCGAAGGCTCGGCATCCTCGGCAATATAGCCCGTGGGGAACAGAGCTATCAGCTGATATCCCTCCAGCTGAGGGAAATATGCCTTGAGCTTGGCCTCGTTAAAGGCACCTACCCAAGTAGTGCCAAGGCCGAGATCGTGGATCTCGAGCATCATGTGCGTGGCAACGATAGAGGCATCCACATCGGCAAAACTCTTCTTGTCAAACTTGCGGACCCATGCCTTTTCGGGATCACCGCCGATCAGGAACATAAGCTTTGCGCCAAAGGTATAGCTTGTTGCATCGGCCAGCTTTGCCACCGCTTCGGGACTCTGAAACACCCATATTTTAAAGGGCTGCCAGTTGCAGGCGGTGGGCGCCGCCATGGCCGACTCGATTATCTTATCTATCTTCTCCTGCTCGACAGGCTTGTCGCTGAACTTGCGAACCGACCAGCGGTCGTGAGAAAGCTGCAGAAAATCCATATTATTCTCCTTTCGGTTTTAAAAACGGGCTCCCCTGAGGGAGCCCGAAGAAAATCAATGTATCTTAGTCGATAAAGACATACTTGGAGAGACGCTCCATAGCTTCCTCTACACGAGACAGAGGCAGAGCCAGATTCATGCGGATATGGCAGGGGCCATGGAAGCCGCGGCCGTCCTGGATCGTGACACCGTGATCCCAGCAGGCCTTCTGAACTTCGTCGATGGTCTTGCCATGCTTCTCACACCACTCTGTGCAGTCGATGAAAAGCATGTATGTGCCCTGAGGCTTCTGGATCTTAACACCCTCGAAGTTCTTGGTGATATAGTCGTAAGCATAGTTGATGTTGCCGCTGAGGACCTCGCGCAGTTCATCCAGCCACTCGTAGCCTGTGGGCTGATATGCGCCGATGCAGCCGTACATCGACAGAACATTCATCTGATTGTAGTGGCTCAGGCTTGCTTCCTTTACGCAGCGGTCACGCAGCCAGTTGTTGTAGATAACTGTGTAGGAACCTACGAGGCCGGCGAGGTTGAAGGTCTTGGAAGGTGCATAAACGGCAACTGTGCGCTGCTTGGCATCTTCAGAAACCATCTGTGTGGGGATGTGCTTGTAGCCGGGCATGATAAGGTCAGACCAGATCTCGTCGGAGATGACATATACATCATGCTTCTTATAGAGTTCCATTGCCTTCTCGAGCTCCCAGCGCTCCCATACGCGGCCTGTGGGGTTATGGGGCGAGCACATAATAGCGCAGTGGATCTTGTTCTTGAGGATCTTTTCTTCCATATCCTCAAAGTCCATACGGTAGATGCCCTGCTCGTCCTTCTGCAGCTCGGAATGAATGATCTTATAGCCGTTGTTACCCAGCGCGCCGGTGAAGCCGACATATGTGGGAGAATGTACCAGAACGTTGTCGCCCTTAGAGCACAGAACATTAAGCGCTGTGACTACGCCGCCGAGAACGCTGTTGGCATAGCCGATGTGCTTGTGTTCCATGCACTCGACGCCGTTGCGGTTCTTATGCCAGTTGACGATGCCGTCAAGGTACTCCTTGCGGGGTGCAAAATAACCGTATGCATGGTGCTGAACACGGTTGATGATAGCTTCAGGAATAGAGGGAGCTGTGGGGAAGTTCATATCTGCGACCCACATGGGGATGACATCAAAGCCTTCCTTGGGTCCCGGAGGCGCAAAGCCACCGCCCTTACCGGGCATTTCGACTGCGATAGCATCCTTGCCGTGACGGTCGATAATACTTGTAAAATCAAACTTCATTTTCAAGATCTCCTTATATTTTTATTCAGGATATTCTTATTTTAGCACTATTGCACAAAATAGCAATAGTTTTTATTTAAACTCTTCCGCTACCTGCTGAAGAAGATCGGTGATGTGCAGCTGCTGGGGGCAGTTTCTTTCGCACATACGGCACTTTATGCACTGCGAAGGCGCGCCGTAACGGGTGGTCATGTCGTTGTATGTGGGCTTGATCTTCCAGCCATCGCCGGGATAGCGCTTGATGGCATTATAAAGCTTGAAATATTCGGGGATATTGATATTCATGGGGCAGGAAGGTGTGTGATCGACACAATAGCGGCAGCCTGTGCAGGGAATTGCCGTCTTGCCGAGGATAATGGCGCGCACCTTGTCGATGATCTCAAGCTCTTCCTCGGTCATAGGCTCCATGGGAGCGATATTCTGATCTACCTGTTCGGGCGCACCCATGCCGCTCAGCATAATGGTGACTCCGGGCAGACCCTTGACAAACTTCACCGCCCACTCGGCAGGAGTGCGGACGGGAGCCGCCTTTTCAAAGAGCTCCATTGCCTCTTCGGGCACATTGGCCAGCGTTCCGCCCTTTACCGGCTCCATAACAATGATCTTCTTGCCGTGACGCATGGCTGTTTCATAGCAGAGGCGCGACTGCACGCCGGCATTCTCCCAGTCGAGATAGTTTATCTGCATGAGGACATAGTCGACCTCGGGATGGGCCGAAAGGATGCGCTCGAGTACCTCGGCCGAGTCGTGGAAAGAGAAGCCTATCTCGCGGGCAATACCCTTTTCCTTTGCCTCGCGAAGAACACGGAAGCCGTCGTACTTCTCGACGATGTCATAGTGTGCGGCATTGAGCCAATGGAGCATCAGAACATCAAAATATTCCACTCCGCAGCGCTCGAGCATCTCGTCCACATACTTCCAGGCATCCTCATAGGATGTGGGTTTCCACGAAGGAATCTTGTCGGCCAGCATGAACGATTTTCTGGGGTATCTCTTGACCAGTACTTCGCGCAGCGCAGGCTCGCTAGTACCGTCAAGGTAGGTGTAGGCTGTGTCAAAATATCTGCCGCCCTTTTCGATATAACGATCGACTATAGCCTGAGCTGCAGGCATATCAATGACCTTTGCTCCCTCTTCTCCTGTCATGGGAAGGCGCAGGAATCCTAATCCAAGCTTATTCATTATCATTTTTCTCCTTCATTTCGTTATTTCTTTCAAATGCCTCTCTGATCGCCTTGTCAAAATACTCCATAGCCTCTACAAAGGCCTCGGAATACTTCTCAACGGTTTTTCTTATGGCCTCATCCTCAGCCTTGTACACACTTTCAAGAAAAGGCCTTGCATATTCTTTTCCGGCCTCTGTAAGGCTGATATGCATCTCGCGGCTCTTCCCCGGGATAGGCGTAAGCCTTAAATACCCCTGCCGCTCCCACTGCTTGATAATGGTGTTGAGGGTACTTCGGGGGATCTCCCACTGAAGGCAGATGTCGTTCTGCGAATGCATCTGACCATCGTCAAGGGCATAGAGCAGGCACATCTCCGAGGTCTTTATACCATGCCGCTGCTCGTTGAGATAATAGGCATAATCAATGCTGTACGAAGCCAGATTCAGTCTTCTGGCCAGCTCTCTTTCGGTGCTCATTCTATGCCTCCTTTCAAAATACGATTTCGTATTTTGAATATATCACACTTCCCATGATCAGGTCAAGCAAAAAGACTCTCCCGAAATGGGAGAGTCCTTGGCTATCTTAGAATCTCAGAGAGAGGCAGCTGAGGCCGCCATCCAGCTTGCGGTATTCCGATGTGTCGGTGATAATGACTTCATAGCCGGCATCCTTTACTGCCTGAGCGACCTTGGGGAAACCTGAAGGAACGATGACCTTGTCGTTTACCCAGATGCAGTTTGCGGCATAAGCCTCGTCGTCGGGAATGAGTATCTGCTTTGCATTTTTAAACTCTTCCTTTTCGACAAACTCACCTGCGACAAGGAAGGTGTTGTTCTCGAGATAGTTGACGCCGGTCTTGAGGTGAAGGACCTTCTCCAATGTGACTTCCGAGCCGTTCAGGCCGAAGCTCTCGAGAATGGCGATAAACTGGCGGATGCCCTCTTCATTGGTCCTTGCCGAGCGGCCTACATAGAAATGGTCGCCTACCATCATAACATCGCCGCCCTCAAGTGTGCCGGGAGCCTCAATGTAAGCGATCTTATCTTCATCATAAAACTTCTTGATGACTTCGACGATATGTTCCTTCTCGCCGTTTCTCGAGGGGGCACCGGGATTTGTAATAATAGCGCACTTTCTTGTCAGAACTGCGTCGTCCTCGATAAAGCAGGAATCGGGATACTCTTCCATAGCCTCAAGAACGGTCACCTGAACACCACACTGCTTAAGAGCCTCTATATATGCATCATGCTGCTGAATAGCCTTTTCATAATCGGGCTTACCCAGCTCGGGAGCCGACGTGATTCCGTCTACCAGCGAACGGGAAGGCCTTCTTACGATAACATTTTTGAACATTTGTATTTCCTCCTGACGGATGATTGAATAATTATGCGAATTGTTCAATTATTATACCACACACTTATGGCATATGCAATGCTTTTTATTCAAAAACAAAAGGCTGCCCGAAGGCAGCCGTGTTTGTCAGATATTAGTGACAAAGGTCAACAGGCCGGAGAGGCCGAGGAAGCCGTAGATGAGCTTCTTCATAAAGAGAATGTCGATCTTTTCGACGATCTTCGAGCCGACTGTCTTGCCTATGAACATACCCAACATACCGGGGATGACAAGGGGCAGCAGGTCGATAGTGAGGATACCGTTGAAAATACGCAGCGCAGTGGTATAAAGGCAGGTCATCGAGAAGAAGAACTGCGAATTGGCGATATAGGCCTCCTTATCATCACCTACAACGGCGAGGATATAGATTACCATGGGAGGGCCGCCGATTCCGAACAGGCCACTGGCAATGCCCGACACCGTGCCGCATACCGCAGCTGTCATCAGATTGGGCTTGAGCTTGACCTTGTCGGCAAAGAACATGAACCAGATGGCAATAATGATAAGGAACAGGCCGAAGAATGCCTTAAGGCCATCCATATCGGCGCCCGTGGCAAACCTGATGGCCAGGAAGGATGCCGCAAAATAGAAGATCGCGGGCATGATGACAATTTTGGGATTTGCGTTCTTACGATGTTTCCATGCAAGGCTGATGCAGGCATAGGCGCTGACAAGGGTCGACAACGCGCTGGACTTGAGGATGGGCAGGAACATGGGGAAGAACAACATTACAAAGATGCCGCTGCCGAAACCGGTGGTGGCCTGAATGATGCCGGCTACTATGCAGGGCAGAAATACATAAAGAGCATTAAGCATTTATCTGTCTCCTTTATTTTATTTTGCCTCATTATTATACATTTATAAAGTTAGATTTGCAAGCCGATATATAATTGCTGGACAAATATACTATCTTGGAGTTATAATATATTTGTATCTATTTATTTTTGAGGTTTGTTATGGACGCATACTATCTTTATACCTTCGAATCGACTCACGGCGCTATCGCTTCGCACAAGATGCTCAAGGAGCATATGAATGCGGTCATAATGCCGGTCCTGCGCGAGATCAACGCAAGCTGCGGCATCTCGGTAAAGATCCAAGTTCCCGATTATGAAAAAAGCATCGAGCTGATGGACGAGCACATGCCCGGCGAATTCGCCCTCTATCATGTAGAAGGTAAGAACATCACCTGTCTCAGAGAAGAAACAGATAATATTTAAACATCAGGAGGATACAAAATCATGACTAACGATTACATCGGATGTAAGATCCCCAAGCTGGGCTTCGGTCTTATGAGACTGCCCCAGACCGACGGCGTTATCGACATCGAGCAGGTCAAGAAGATGGCTGACCATTTCTTTGCAAACGGCTTCACCTACTGTGACACAGCCTATGTCTACGGCGCTGACGGCGCTTCGGAGAGAGCTGCCAAGGCCGCTATTGTCGACCGTTATCCCCGCGAGAGCTTCCAGCTGGCCGACAAGCTCCCCGTTATCAACATCCAGAAGGAAGAAGATATGGAAGCCTTCGTTCAGACATCGCTCGAGCGCACAGGCGTAAGCTATTTTGACTTCTATCTGATGCATGCCCTCAACAAGAACAAGCTCGAGATCTGCGACAAGTTCAATGTTTGGGACTTCATGCTCAAGCTTAAGGAGCGCGGCATTGCAAAGCATGTCGGTTTCTCCTTCCACGACTCTGCCGAGGTTCTCGATCAGATCCTGACAGCTCATCCCGAGATGGAGTTCGTTCAGCTCCAGATCAACTATGCTGACTGGGACAACGCAGGCGTTCAGTCCCGCCTCTGCCACGAAGTCTGCATGAAGCACGGCAAGCCCGTCGTTATCATGGAGCCTGTAAAGGGCGGCAACCTCGTAACAATGACTCCCGAAGTTCAGGAGACATTCAAGAAGGCTAATCCCGATGCCTCCATCGCTTCCTGGGCTGTTCGTTTTGCAGCATCCCGCGAAGGCCTCATCACAGTTCTCTCCGGTATGTCCAACCTCGAGCAGATGGAAGACAACACAAGCTATATGAAGGACTTCCAGCCCCTCAACGAGGAAGAGAATGCAGTTATCGCAAAGGTAGTTGATATCCTCAACTCCATCCCCACAATCCCCTGCACAGGCTGTGAATACTGCGTAGCCGGCTGCCCCATGCAGATCAACATCCCCGCTATCTTCAAGGCATACAACAACTATCTGGTATATGGCAACCTCCAGGGTGCCAAGAGTGCCTATAACAATGCCATCAAGGATCGCGGCCGTGCATCGAGCTGCTATCGCTGCGGCCAGTGCGAGGCACAGTGCCCCCAGCAGATCAACATCATCGAGAAGCTCCAGGAGATTTCCAAGGTTCTCGAGGCATAATTGCTCTTACATATCAGAAAAGCCACCCCTCGGGGTGGCTTTTTTGTAAAAGTGCATTCCATTCATCAAAGAAGGTCTTTTAACAGAATCCTGTAAAGTACTAAATATAAACTGGGGAGGTTATTAAAATGAAGAATTGCGTAATTATAAACGCAGACATTGAGGCTCCGTTTGAAAATATATTCTATGAAAAATTTTCCTGTTTTGTTCCAAAAGAGGTTAAAGATTATTATCGCAAAGGAGTACAGTTGCCACTATATGCCGATTCAAATGAATTAGAAGAAGCAATTCGCTATCTTAATCAGGTTAAAGCCCAATATATTCTGTTTTCTCACACGTATTTCACAAAAAAAGAAATGGATTCTATTCCTTTCTTCTATCTTAGGGATACTGTTGCCCCCTTGGAGCTCGAAGGGGAGACTATTGAAGATTATGGCACAAAATATGTTGCTGGAAAGCTTGCAAGTGAGGTGTTGATAAACAAAAAGTATCTTAAAAAAATTAAATGGGGTTATCTTCGCCCGGAAAGAGTTGTCTCAGCCGAAGTGAAGAAAATCATAGAAGATAATCAGCTCACCGGTATAAAGTTTGATTCTCTGGTTAAGGATTATAAAGGGCGAGAAGTTGACCCCTATTATGTGATTAGTTTTACAAATATTCTTCCACCGATAAGCGATAAAACATGGCTCAGAGACGGCGATAATGGTGTTATTTACAAAAACTCGGAGATTTATTACGAGAAAGAGAAACTGAATGGGGCATTGGATTTTAATCTTACTTTTGAACACTTCAATAATTGGAATATGCAATACGTCATTGTTACTCCCAAAGTCAAAAAAGTGTTCAAAGAAAATGGCCTTCGTCTGCATTTTGAGCCAATAATCTTGGTAGATTAAACTTTTATTGCTTCGACATACCTAATTATAGTTATACAAAAAAGCCACCCCTCGGGGTGGCTTTTTATTATTTATGATACTTACTGCCTGCATTGATAGCCAATGCTCTGTAAACCTGCTCAAGCACCATTACCCTCGCAAGGTGATGAGGGAATGTCATGGGCGACATTGAAAGCTTGAAGTCGGCCCTCTGCTTGACAACGGGAGCAAGGCCGTTGGACGAGCCAATCACCAGCACTATGCTGGAATATCCCCTCGTCTGTATATCGGCAAACTTCTCGGCCAGCGCAACGCTGTCGATAAGCTTGCCCTCGATGCACATTGCAATGACATAGGCCTGCTTGGGAATAGCCTCAAGCACCTTGACCGCCTCACGCTCGAGACCGTCGGGCTTGTTTACCTCTTCCTGAAGCTCGAGTATCTCTACATTGGCCATGGGTTTGAGCCTCTTGAGATATTCCTTGCAGGCCTCTAGATAAAACTTTTCCTTGAGCTTGCCCACAGTTATGATCTTTACCGAAAGCATGATCTCACCTCAGCTCCATAGGCGCCTGCATCTGTCTTGCAGCCGCCGCACCCAGCAGAACATCGCTGCCTGCACCCATGCGCTCGAGAGCCTGATGGCTCTCACCTATCGCCAGATGGGGCAGATTATTGGTCTCGCTGAGGTGGCCCAGCATGACCTTCTCGACACCCTCTATGGCAAGACGCGAAACGATGTTGGCACAGTCTTTATTGGAAAGATGTCCGCTGTTCGACAACACCCTCTGCTTGAGATAATAGGGATAGGGTCCGTTTTTGAGCATTTCCACATCGTGGTTCGACTCGATGAACAGATTGCGGCACCTGCGCATAAGCTCGAATATTTCGGGAGTTACCTTTCCAAGGTCGGTGCAATAGGCAAGACTTCCCTCACCATCGCCAAAGCTGTAGCAGCAGCTGCCAAAACAGTCGTGAGGGGTAGGCGCGGTCTTTACCTCCACATCACCGAGGGTCAGGCTCTCGCCCTCCCAAAAGAGGATAGGCTC
>JAFOHJ010000079.1 GCA_017421885.1 Clostridia bacterium | reverse complement strand
TTCTATAACTTTTTAAAGCTTGTTAACAAAATAATCCCCGTTACATAAGGCGTGGGTGCCGTTCCTCAGCCCTCTTTTGAAAGAGGGTGGCAGGCGCAGCCTGACGGGTGTTTGGCCAGCAGTCTTACGGCAGTACAAAGATAACCGTCAGAACGGTGTTGCCAAACCTCAGTCACCTTCGGTGACAGCTCCTTTCAAAAGGAGCCTTGGACGCGAGGTACTTCTACCGTCAGACGGCCCGTAGGGGCGAGCAGTGCTCGCCCGCACAGTCTCCAATGCAGAAATAAACAGGTTTTTTAAAACCCTTTGACATAACCGCTTTATCAGGTTATAATATATTCATTAGAAAGACTAATAATTAGTTTATTTACCCATAAATAAACAATAAACTCAAAGGAGAATCCCTATGGTCAGGATCATCACCGACACGGCCGGTTCCATGAGCGTTGCCGAAGGCGCAGCTCTGGGCATCACCGTCCTTCCCCTCACAATTTCCCTCGAACATTCCACCTACCTCGACACCGTCGAGATCACCTGCAACGACTTTGTCAAATACCTCCGCTCGGGCAAACTCGCCACCTCGTCGCAGCCGGCCCCCGGCCTTGTTATCGAGGCCTTCGAGAGTGCCTCTGCTGAGAACCCCATCGTATATGTCGCGGCCGGCGACGGCCTTTCGGGCACCTATGCTTCGGCCTGCGCTGTAAGATCGACGATGGATAACCTCGAGCATATCCATGTCTTCGACTCGCGCACCGTCTGCGGACCCGAAGCTGCAATGGCCCGCATGGCCAAGCGCATGGCCGACGGCGGCGCATCGGTAAGCGCGATCCTGACTGCCCTTGAGGATGCCTCCACCACCCATAAGTCCTATCTCATCCCTCAGGACCTTGACTATCTCAAGCGCGGCGGCCGCCTTACCCCTGCCGCAGCCAAGGTCGTAGGCCTTCTGGGCCTCGTCCCCACCATCACCCAGACCCCCGACATGAAGCGCCTTGAAAAGGCCTTCATTGCCCGCGGCTTCGCCAAGGTCGTCGAGAAGTGCATCGAAGGCTTCCAGCGCATGGGAGTCGATGAGAGCTATAACATCACCATCACCCATGCCGACAACAAGCTGCAGGCTCTGCAGGCGAGGGATAAGCTGCGCGATGCCTTCCCCAAGTGCGAATATATCATATCCGAGCTCCCCTGCGCCCTTGCCAACCAGGGCGGCCCCATGTGTGTGGCCATCCAGGCTTGCAAGAGGTAAGGGTATGCACAGGGGAGCCATGTAGGGGCGAGCAGTGCTCGCCCGGTGGCCCATCACTTCCTCACGTCGCCCTACTCATTTCCAAAAACCTATATCAGATTTATCAAAAACCTTTGACATATATCACTTAGGGTCGTATAATAAAAATAACTTAGTAAAGCTAATTATTAAAAAATATAACTTTAAGGAGATACTGATCATGGTAAAGATCGTAACCGACACAGGCACGTCCCTCTCGCCCGCTATGGCCGAGAAGATGGGCGTAACCCTGCTTCCCTTCACAATCATTGTCGACAGCAAGGAGTATTACGACTATTTCGACCTCCAGCCCATCGACTTCCTCAATATGCAGCGCGCGGGCAAGCTGGGCACAACATCTCAGCCCAACGCAGGCCTGATGGAAGATGCCTTCCGCAGTGCATCGGCTGAAAACCCTGTTCTCTATATCGCGGTAGGCGACGGCCTCTCGGGTGCATATCCCTCGGCTCTGGCCGTTCGCTCGGGCATGAACAACGCCGAGCATATCTATGTATTCGACTCGACCATCGTTTCCAGCCCCCAGTACGTCATGGTACGCAAGGCCAAGATGATGGCCGATGCCGGCGCAACCGTTCAGGAGATCATCGCCTCCCTCAAGAAGAACACCGAGAACCATAAGTCCTTCCTCGCGCCTCAGGACATCGGTTTCCTCCAGCGCGGCGGCCGTCTGCGCCCCTCGGCTGCAAAGATCGTCAACTTCCTCGGCCTGCTGCCCGTTCTTACTCAGAGCGAGGACAAGCGCGCCATCGACAAGTCGATCCTTGTCCGCGGCTTCTCCAAGGCAGTCGACAAGGCTATCTCCGCCTTCAAGAAGATGGGTGTCGACGAGCATTATCATATCTGCATCACCCACGGCGACAACCTCAAGGATGCCCAGTTTGCATACGACAAGTTCCATGCCGCCTTCCCCAAGACCGAGATCGAGATCTTCCATTACCCCTGCGTTATCTGCAACCAGGCCGGCCCCATGGCCATCTCCATGCAGTGCTGCTATAAGGATTAAGGGTTACTTAGCCCTCTTTGGCAAAGAGGGTGGCAGGCGCAGCCTGACGGGTGTTTGGCACGGCACATTTGCTGAAAACCACCATATCCCTCCATGTCCATGGGTTCGGTGTCAGCGGGCGTGCAATGCACGCCCCTACAGGGTAATTTCCCATCAGACGATCGTAGGGGCGGCCTGTCCCCGCCCGTATGATCTATTTTAATAAACCTATCCACACATTTCCTTTCTTTCCTTTTTGATGGGAAAAGCCCCTCACTTGCCGAAGTGAGGGGCTTTTTATATCTTATTTACTTTGCGATCTTATAAACCGAAGGCTCTTCCGAGAAGCCCTTGAGGTTATAAAGCACCAGCATATCGGTGATGCTCTCCTGCTCGATGTAAGCCGAGAGGTTCATGCCGAAGGTGCGCAGATCGATAACGTGGATCTCGCTGTAGTAGGGCAGCAGGAACTGGATAAAGGAGTTGGCATAAGAGTCCTTGACCACCAGCAGCTTGTCGCCCTCGTTGCCGGTGTCGATGACCGACAGGGCCTGATTGCCGCTGAGGAACACCGAATATTTGTCCTTTACATTCTGATAGGACATGTCAAGGATGCCCTCGTGGATCTTGCCGTCCATGTTGTGCTCGACGGTGGGATAGCCGTAATTATAGGCCTCGATGGTGTCCATCTTGAACCATATGCCGGTCTTGGAGAAGGTAGTTCCCAGGAACTGGCTGGAGATGGTCTGCTGGGTATACTGGCCGAGGGGCAGGGCGATGTCGCCCATAAGGGCCTCGAAGCAGTAGTAGGCACCCAGAGTAGTCCAGTGATGGTCGTTGCGGTAGTAAATGTTTTGGTTGGTGTGCTGCGAAAGAACGTCAAGACAGTCGACGGTCAGCAGGTCTTCGGCCATAGCCAGCAGCTCGGCCTGCGAGATATCGGCGGTGTGCTGGCCGATCTTGTCCTTAAGCACCTCGGCCGCTGTGGGCACCAGCATGACATTGAAGGAATCGAGCTTTTCCTCATACATTGCCTTTGCCGTGCGGAGATATTCGAGGTTCTTCTCAAAGCGCTCCATGTCTATCTCGTCGAACATCTCGATCTGATAGCCGTCGTCGGTGATATAAACGCCGTTGGTGTCTCCGCGTCCCATAGCAAGGTCAAGGCGGCTCTTCAGCGATATCCATGCGTCACGGAATGGGAAGCCGTCGGTGACATAGCTCTCGTATTCGCTTGTGAACTCACCCGAAAAGAGGGCCTCAAGGCTGAACTCGGGCATGGGGGTCAGAAATCGGTTCTCGTTGTCGGAATATTCCCTCTTGGGAAGGACGAGGAAGCACACCGAAATGATGGCTACGATAGCCAGAAAAACGGCTGCCGCTGTTTTGTTTTTCATATCTGTGCCTCCTTAGAATCTGAAGTAGAGGAAGGGGTTATAGGTGCCTGCAACAAGGTAGGCCAGCGAGGCGACAAGGCCTGCCGCCACGAGCACGCCCGACACTGCCGCCGCAGGGATATTATCCTTCTTTGTGAGGGCGGCATAAGCCTTCTGAGGCAGCTGAGTCGAGCCGACCGCCGCCGCCAGCAGCAGGGGGCCGAGAGTGGTTAGGTAATAGATTGCCTGAGAATTGATAAGAGGCACGCCCGAACCCACCATGGATGCAGCATAGGTCATCACCATGCTCATATCCTCAAAGGCGAACAGCACCCAGCCGAACAGAACAGCCATAAGGGTGTAGATGTTCGAGATAATGGGCAGCTTTTTGAGATATTTGAGCAGGAACAGCTTCTCGATGCTCAGCAGTACGAAGTAATAAAGGCCCCACAGGAGGAAGTTCCAGCCTGCGCCGTGCCAGATACCGGTGAAGAGCCATACCGCCAGCATATTGACCACCTGACGCTTAGGGCCCTTGCGGTTGCCGCCCAGGGGGATATAGAGGTATTCGCGGAACCATGTGCCGAGGGAGATATGCCATCTACGCCAGAACTCGGTGATGGAGCGCGAAATATAGGGGTAATTGAAGTTCTCGGGGAAGGTGAAGCCCAGCATATGTCCGAGGCCGATGGCCATGTCGGAATAACCCGAGAAGTCGAAATAGATCTGGAAGGCATAGCAGATGATGCCCAGCCACGAGCCGACAACGCTCAGCTGACCCTGAGACATTACCTCCCAGATACGGCCGAGAGTGTTGGCGATAAGGACCTTTTTGCTCATGCCGCATACGAATCGGGAAGCGCCCACGCCGAACTTGTCGAAGGAGTGACCTCTGCCCTTCATCTGCTGAGCCACGTCGATATATCTTACGATGGGGCCGGCAATGAGCTGGGGAAAGAGGGTGACATAGGTGCCGAAGGCGATGATATCCTTCTGAACGGGGGCCTCGCCGCGGTATACGTCTATTGTATAAGACATGGTCTGGAAGGTGTAGAAGGAAATGCCGATGGGCAGAGCCAGCTGTGGCACACTGAGCGACAGGCCGAGGAAGCCGTTTATGGACGACACCACGAAGCCGCTGTATTTGAAAATGCCCAGCAGGCCGAGGTTTACGCACATCGACAGCCACAGCCAGTGCTTTGCGCGGGGCGTGCCGCGATATTTGTCCACCATCCTGCCGCAGGTATAGTCGAGCACGGTGGAGAACAGCATTATGCTGACATAAACAGGCTCGCCCCAGCCGTAAAAGATAAGGCTGAGGATAAAGAGGGTCAGATTTTTCACCTTACGCGGCGAGAGGTAATACAGTATCAGCACCAGGGGCAGATATACTGCGAAAAACATGGGACTGCTGAAGATCATGTGTGTTTCTCCTTAAAAATAAGGGCGACCGGGAGGCCGCCCTTTAAATTTCCGTTTCTGATTAGAACAGGCCGTTGAATGCGTCAACGCCGATCTTCATCTGCTCTTCGGCAAACTTCTTTGCATCTGCCTCCGATGCCTCGATGTCTTCGTTGTTGGCACCCAGCATCATGAATACGACATAGTCGCCGTTTCTGAGGACCTGAGAAGCGTTTACCTTAGCCAGATTTGCGGGATACCACATGCCGTTCTCGATGAGGTTCTGACGTGCATCGGTCAGAGCCTTCTCAACAGCCTCACCCTTGCCCTCGTTTGCCTTGATGACAACGATACGGTCGGGGTGAAAGGAGATCATAGCCATCTGAGCCTTGATCTCGGCAACATCGTCCATGTTGAGGCCGTATGTGACTGTGTATTCCTCTTCCATCATGTCGCCGTCGGGCAGGAAGTTGTCGCCATAAGCCTTCTTGATCTCTTCAAAGATCTGCTCTGCTGTATAGTTGGGTGTTTCCTTCTTCTCCTCGCCGCCGCATGCTGCGAACATCATTACGAGGGAGAGAAGCGTCAGTGTGAGTGCGATAAGTTTCTTCATTTTGTTTTTCCTTTCATATCTTGTTTTTTATATTTTCTCTCTTAAGACTGCCGATATTATTTTTTGTTCCATCAAAAAATATTTTTTTCCGGCGAAGATGATTATATCATCACTCTCCCTCTAAATCTATATGATTTTTGTGAAAATGCAGGAAAAAAGCCCCATGCCGAAGCATGGGGCTTTCTGTCATATCTCATTTTCGAAAAGAACGGTGTATGTTCCGTTCCCTTCCTCACGCACGATGCGTTCCATGTCCTCTTCGGCCACCTCTTTGGGGTCGACCTCCATGAAGAAATGAACGCAGGTGCCGCAGGACGAGCTGAGTGCGCGGGGAACCGGCATCATCTCGGCCTTCTCGTCGCCCATGGCCTTCATCTTGCGTCTGAAGTTCATGGCGCCGAAATGGGTATAAAATGTAGCGATGTAGCTCATGTCATTATCCTCCGGATACCTGCCGAAGGTACGACAGGAAACTTACTTTTCGATGGTGATCTCGAACTCTTCGCCAACGGCCTTATGGGATACCTTATAGCCAGCGTTTGTAGCGAAGCGTGTGATGTTGTTGACAGGTGTCATGTTATCTACCATGACTGTCAGGGGAAGGCCCTTTGCGATGGCTTCCTTTGTCATGATAAGGGGTTCGGGGCAGGAATAACCTCTTGCATCGAGTGTGTTCATACTATTATACCTTATCCTTTCTGCAGTTTGCAAGACCGATTGCGATCATTACGATAAAGCCGATGATAACAGCGATCTGGCCGTTGGGTGTGGGGCCGTTGCCGGAAGAAGCGAGGCCGAAGTTATGGCAGAATGCTGCGCCGACGATCATGCCGAGAACGGTGATGGTCGAGTCGGAGTTGCCTTCGCCTGCCAGAATGAGCTGACGGAGGGGGCAGCCGCCCAGCAGAGCCGAGCCGAGGCCTGTCAGAGCCATGCCGAGGAAGTTCCACAGAGCGTCGTTGTAAGCAACGGGCTGGCCGTCAAAGCCCAGTGTGAACTTGCCGAGCATCATGTTGCCGACCAGAGCCGCAACGATGATGGCGATGAAGCCCTGAACCAGATAGAAGTCCTTGAACATGATAACGTCGCGGAGACCGCCGACCATGCAGAGACGTGTCTTCTGAGCCAGTGCGCCAACGATGAGGCCTGCACCCAGAGCGAGGATAACGGGTGCGCGCATCGAGCCGGGGCCCTCAACGGAGGACTTGAGAACCGAAGGAACGAGGAGAAGCAGAGCGATGAGAGCAACTGCGATGAAGACCATCGACATACCCTCGAACTTGGACTGGTTGTAGTATCTCTTGAGTGTGAAGCCCTTCTTGAGGAAGAAGATGCCCATCAGGATACCGGCGATAAAGCCGACCAGACCGACAACGGCGTTAAGGTCGCCGCCTGCGATACGAAGGACCATGCGGAGGGGGCAGCCGAGGAACATCAGGGCGCCGACCATTACGAAGAAGCCGAGGACGAAGCGGATAGCGGGAGAAGAGCCGCCGCGTGCCTTGAACTCCTTGCCGGCAACCGACATGATGAAGGCGCCGAGGACGAGACCGATGATCTCGGGACGGATGTACTGAACTACTGCAGCTCCGTGCATGCCTACGCCGCCGGCGATATCACGCAGGAAGCAGGCAATACAGAAGCCCATGTTTGCGGGGTTGCCGTTGGCTACCAGCACAACAGCGATCGCGCCGACGATCAGACCGGTGGCGATCATCAGCAGGTTCTGCTTGTTTTTCATATTGTTTTCTCCTTTAGTAAAGAAAAGATTTACAACAAAATTATAGCCTCGACAACAGAGAATGTTAAATATTTTTTAACAATAGATCCTATAAGATTTATAGATTTTTTCTATAAATGTAGATTTTTGCAGAAAGCTTCTTTATAATATAGGGGATGCTTATAAAACCTTGCAGAAAATATCTATAGTGAGGTCTTCAAATATGAAAAGAATCTATTTTGACAACGGAAGCACGTCTTTCCCCAAAGCACCCGGCGTTTCGCAGGCCGTCAAGGACCTGATGGACAACGGTGCATTCAATATAAACCGCGGCGGCTATGAAGAGGCCTATGCCATCTCCGAGCAGGTTCTGGAAACCCGTGAGATGCTTTGCAAAATGTTCGATTTCAAAAAACCCCGCAATGTGGTCTTCACACCCAGCATTACCTATTCCATCAATTATCTTATAAAAGGTTTCCTCAAAAAGGGCGACCATGTCATCACCTCCTCCATGGAGCACAATGCCGTCATCAGGCCTCTGGTGCAGATGCAGGAGCTGGGAGTCGAGTTCGACGTGGCCCAGTGCAACCCCGACGGCACCCTTGACCCCGCAAGAGTCGAGGCGCTGATCAAGCCCAACACGAAGGCAGTCGTCATGTCGGCCGCATCCAACATCTGCGGCACCTTCCTGCCCATATATGAGGTAGGTCAGATCTGCAAGGCCCACGGCCTTGTCTTTATCCTCGACAGCGCCCAGAAGGCCGGCACCTTCCCCATCAGTATGGCCGAGTGCAATATCGACGCCCTCTGCTTTACCGGCCACAAGAGCCTCCTTGGCCCTCAGGGCATCGGCGGAATGCTGATCGCCGACCGTCTTGTCAAGGAGACCACCCCCCTCATCGCAGGCGGCACCGGCAGCTTCTCCCATATGGAGACCATGCCCACCGCTATGCCCGACCGTTTTGAATCGGGCACGATGAATCTTCCCGGCATCATCGGCCTGCGCGCCGCCCTCAAATATCACGAGACCCTTAAGCCCGGCTTTATCGCCGAGCGCGAGCTCGACCTGGCAATGCGTTTCCGCGAAGGCCTCGAATCGGTAAAGGGTGCCCATCCCGTCGGCCTTGCCGGCAGAGAGGGCCGCGCCGCTATCGTTTCGGTCGACTTCAAAGAAGACGACAATGCCCGTATCGCCTATGAGCTGGAGAGCAACTACGGCATCATGACCCGTGTAGGTCTCCACTGCGCTCCCCGTGCCCATCAGACCCTGGGCACCTACCCCGCAGGCACAGTCCGCTTCTCCTTCGGCCACGAAAACACCGAAGACGAGGTCGATTTCTGCCTCGATGCCCTTAAAAAGATCTGTTTGTAAGAAGCGTTTCTTGGCCCTCTTTTGAAATAGGGTGGCAGGCGAAGCCTGACGGGTGTTTGGCCATGCCTCTCTTGCCTCCCTTGCCTAAAG
>JAFOHJ010000078.1 GCA_017421885.1 Clostridia bacterium | reverse complement strand
GACGGGTGTTTGGCCAGCAGTCTTACGGCAGCACAAAGATAACCGTCAGAACAGTGTTGCCAAACCTCAGTCACCCTTCGGGTGACAGCTCCTTTCAAAAGGAGCCTTGGAAACGAAAATAAAATAAAGTGACCCTTTTTACCGTACATTACGCATCGAAAGCCATAGACATCCTGTTTCTGCAAAAGCGGACTCAAAACCGGTTAGCTGCGGCACACAGCCGACGCCGCTTAATGCTGCTCGGTTCCCCGCCTGACATGGTTCACAGCAGGCTATTGCGCAGGACCGATCTCTCACAACCCGATTCCACGGACAGACAATGTCAGCAAGCTCCCTCAGCGCACATATCACCCCTGCTACAGCGGATTTCAGGCTACAAGGAACCGCTACCTCCCCGGCTAGTACGGCAAAAAGGATCACTTTATATCTCAGACCGCGCTCAGCGCAGTCATACTATTGGATTATACTATATTTCCTGCCGCTTGGCAATGGCAAAAATGTTAATTTATTCGCACTTCTGCGACAGATACTGACTCAGAGCCTCATAGATCGGAGCATGGATCTCGGAAATGCCGCCGCCCATCATACCGTCGACCGACAGGATCTGCTGCTTGAGCACGCCGTCGACTCCGCCTGCCGCCACGCAGGCTGCCAGCTGCGCCCTCTCCTGAGCCTCGGTGGTCATACATTCCTTTCCGAACTGAGCTGCCACCAGAGCCGAAACGCCCCAGCCCCACCAGTTAGAAACACCGGCTACAAGGGGCATTATGCAGCCCTTTTCGGCTGCGATAAGCTCGCCGTGGGGGACAAACTCTTTGATGGCCGAGAAATATGCGCCCATGCCCAGCTCGTTGCCGCCGTCGCCGATGGCGATGGTGGGGATATCGAGGGTCATGAACCAGTCGGTGTCGGCGATCATATCGTCGATGAGCTCGCCGCGCATATTATGGAAATGGCCGTCCTTGCCCTTGCCGGGACGCTCGATGGAAATGATAAGATCGGGCATAACGGCATCATACACCAGCTGGCAGTCGTCGCTGGTGCTGTCGAGAGTCATAGCGATCAGGCTGCCGGTGGGCAGGCCGAGAGCGCCCATGCAGGCGGCGCACAGACGTGAAGACATCTTATCGGTGAGGATAAAGGGAGTCTTTCCGGCCTTCATGAGGGCATAAGCCATGGCGGCGGCACCGATAGGACCATCGGTCTCGCCGATACCCATACCTGTGATGGGGAAGCCGGTGATTATAAGAACACGCGACGAGTTCTTAAGCAGGCCTGCGGCCATTTTAAGGTCGGGCAGCTCGATATTCCCGATAAGGCCGCGGCTTCCGGGGTCGCAGCTGAGTATTCCGTTAAGACGGGCATAAAGTTTTTCCATAATATCTTTCTCCCTTTATTTTTCTACTGATATTCTACCAACTTCCCGAAAATAAGGCAACAGGAAAAGTTGGTTTTGTTGGAGAGACAAACCGGGAGGGCGAGCACTGCTCGGCCGAATAAGCCTCCCTTGCCTAATACCCTAAAGGGCACTTAGGGAGGAGGACCGTCGCTAGACGGTGGATGAGGTGACCTGCGGCGAACTTGCTGTAAAGCGCTTCGCGACCCCTCATCAGTCACCTTCGGTGACAGCTTCCCCACATAGGGGGAAGCCTTTGCTTGCCTCCCTTGCCTAAAGGGAGGTGCCCCGAAGGGGCGGAGGGATACTTCGGTGAGCCCGGTCGGGCGAGCACTGCTCGCCCCTACACCTGTCTGACGGGAAACGCCACCCTGTAGGGGCGTGCATTGCACGCTCGCCCACCTATTCCCTCTTACTTATTAACTAAAAAAAGGCTCCCCTAAGGGAGCCTTTTAAATATTTGCTTATTTCTTTTCCTCGGGCAGGTCAATGGCGATAGCCAGCTCGCGGAGCTGCTTGTCCTCAACAGGCGAGGGGCAATCCATCATCAGGTCGGATGCGTTCTGTACCTTGGGGAAGGCGATAACATCGCGGATGCTCTCGGTGCCTGCCATCCACATTACCAGACGGTCGAGGCCGTATGCGAGACCGCCGTGGGGAGGTGCGCCATACTTAAATGCGTTGAGCATATGGCCGAAACGCTCCTGTGTGTCTTCCTCGGTGAAGCCCAGAGCTGTGAACATCTTCTGCTGAACATCGCTGCGGTGGATACGGATGGAACCGCCGCCCAGCTCGGTGCCGTTCATGACGATGTCATAGGCCTTTGCGCGCATATCCTGGGGACGTGTCTCGAAGAGGTCGAGGTCTTCGTCCATAGGTGCGGTGAAGGGATGGTGCTTGGCATAGAGTCTGCCGTTGCCCTCGTCGTCCTCGCCATACTCGAACAGGGGGAACTCGACGATCCACAGAGGCTTGAATACGCCCTCGGGGATGATGTCGAGCTTCTTGGCAACGTGGCATCTCAGCGAGCCCAGAGCATTCTGAGCCAGCTCGACGTCGGCATCGGCTACGCAGAGGATCAGGTCGCCTGCCTCGGCACCGACTGCTGCCTTGATCTCTTCGATCTTCTCGGGTGTCAGGAACTTGGCAAAGCTGGAGGACATCTCGCCCTTGCTTGTCAGCTTGATCCATGCAAGGCCCTTGGCCTTATATGTCTTTACGAACTCGCCCAGCGCGTCGATCTCCTTGCGGGAGAACTTGTCGCCTGCGCCCTTGGCGCAGATGGCTGTGACGATGCCGCCTGCATTTGCAGCGCCCTCGAATACCGAGAAGCCGCACTCGCGGACCATCTCTGTGAGGTCATGCAGCTCCATCTCGAAGCGCAGGTCGGGCTTGTCGGAGCCGTAGCGGCTCATGGCTTCCTTATAGGACATTCTCTGCAGAGGCAGCTCAAGGTCGATGCCCTTGATCTCCTTGAAGAGGCGCTGGAGGAAGCCCTCGTTGACGGCGATAACGTCGTCGATATCGACGAAGGACATCTCGAGGTCGATCTGAGTGAACTCAGGCTGACGGTCGTAACGCAGGTCCTCGTCGCGGAAGCAGCGGGCGATCTGGATATAGCGGTCAAAGCCCGACAGCATCAGCAGCTGCTTGTACTGCTGGGGAGACTGGGGAAGGGCATAGAACTCGCCGGGATGTACACGGGAGGGAACCAGATAGTCGCGTGCGCCCTCGGGTGTCGACTTTGTGAGGATGGGAGTCTCGATCTCGAGGAAGCCCTGCTCGTCAAAGTAGTTTCTTGTAACCTGTGTCATGCGGTGGCGCAGAGCGATGGTGTTCTGCAGCGAGGGACGGCGCAGGTCGAGGTAACGGTACTTGAGGCGGAGCGCGTCGTTGACGTTGACATCATCGAGGATCTCGAAGGGTGTTGTCTCGGATGCCGAGAAGATGTTGACCTCTTCGGCAAGGATCTCGACCTTACCGGTGGGGATCTTGTCGTTGATGGAGGAACGCATACGGACTGTGCCGGTGATGGCAACGGTGTATTCGCTTCTCAGGCTGCGCGCCTTGTCGAACAGCTCGCCGTTCTCGTTCTGGTCGAATACGCACTGGGCGATGCCCATACGGTCTCTCATATCTACGAAGATGAGGCCGCCGATATCTCTTGCACGTGCGACCCATCCGCAGACGGTGACGCGCTTGCCGATATCTTCTTCACGGATGGAGCCACAGTAGACTCGGCCGTTCTTGAAAGGATTATTCATATCTTCACATTCCTTACTAAATGGATTTTTCTTGTTTATTACAGAGCTTGTGACAGTCAAACAGCCTGCAGGGGGGCTCAATCCTCCTGCAGGCCAAGATCAATGTCTGTTTTTATACGAAAATACGTCTTCATCAGACATAAAGCTCCGATCACTGTTCTCTGACGATCTCTCTCCAGGCAAGGTCGCCGCGGATAAGACCCTGTATAAGGACCTCGGCCGTAGCTATATTTGTAGCAATGGGGATGCTGTTGTCATCGCACCTGCGGATGAGGTCGTTAAGATTGGTTTCACTATCATATTTTAACATAGGATCTCTGAAAAGCAAGACCAAATCGATCTGGTTATAGGTGACGCGGGCCGCGATCTGCTCCTGTCCGCCGTTGCGGCCGGGCATGAGGCAATCGACCTTAAGGCCTGTTGCGTCGGCTACCATCTTGCCGGTTGTGGCAGTGGCACAAATGTTGTGTTTGGCAAGAACGCCGCAATAGGCGATGCAGAACTGGATCATCAGTTCCTTCTTGCTGTCCTGCGCTATCAAAGCGATATTCATGTGAATTCCCCCATTCCTTCGTTTTAAATACCCTATATATTTTCTTTCCTATTTCCTGCTAAGCTTAACTCCCTCAAGCAGTCTTACCCTTTCGCCGCGCAGCCTGCGGGCGATGTTGGCATAGGCCACTCTGGCATATCCGCGCGAAAACAGCACCAGCACCCTGCCCAGATTGCCGCAGGCGATAACATCCTTGTCTTCGGGGATAACGCCCAGCAGCGCCAGCCCGGCAGCATCCATGGCGGCATCGATGCCCACCGAATCTCCGGTGTTGATCATGCCGGCGCGGACGCGGTTGACGGCGATGCGCACATTCTGAAGCCCCTCCTTGACGAGGGAGTTGCCGATGCGCTGAGCGCCCCTGAGGGAAGTATGGTCGGGAGTAGAAACGACCACCGCCCTGTCGGAAGCCCTTGCAAAGTCCATAACATCGTTTCCGAAGCCTGCCGGACAGTCGATGAGGACATAGCTGAAATGCTCGCCCGCAAGCTTTAAAAGCTCGGGGATCTTTGTTCTGTCGCAGCTTTCGTATGCTTCAAGGGTGACGGGAGCCGTCAGCACGCGGAGGTTTTTTACTACATCGTGTTTGACAGCCGCCTCTTTGAGAGAGCACACGCCCGAGATCACATCGGCATAGGAGAACAAGACCCTGTCGCTCATGCCGAGGACGATGTCGAGGCTCCTGAGGCCGCTGTCGGCATCGATCAGCAGGACCTTTTCACCGAGGGCACAGAGAGCAACCGCAACTCCGGCGCAAAACGATGTTTTGCCGGTTCCGCCTTTGCCCGAT
>JAFOHJ010000077.1 GCA_017421885.1 Clostridia bacterium | reverse complement strand
TCGCCGGTGATAAGGCGCATTCCCGGCACCTCGGATGCAAAGCAGTTGGCCACCATTCTGACCCTCATATCATCATCGCAGTTGACATAGTATAGCATAAAGCTTCCTCCTTTGTTTTGCTTAATGATAGCGCATAAGGATGGGTGCGGCAAAACCCACAGGGAGCTTTGATGTCAGCGGGCGTGCAATGCACGCCCCTACAGGGAGGTTTTATGTCAGATTGCTGTAGGGGCGAGCAGTGCTCGCCCGCAAGCCCCTCTTGACTTGCTCATGCCGCAGATGGTATAATTCATCTGTTATACACACACCATGCCGGTGTGGCGAAATAGGTAGACGCCCGGGACTTAAAATCCCGTGAGGGCAACCTCGTACCGGTTCGAGCCCGGTCACCGGCACCAGAAACCACCCCAACGGGTGGTTTTTGTTTTTTGTTTAGTGTTTTTTCAAAAAACTTTCATAAAAGTTCATTATTTTTTAAGTTTTGTGTGATATACTCCGGGATATAAATCAAGCAGAAAGGTCTGATGATATGAATAAAAGGCTGATGGCTTCCTTCCTGGCGCTTATGCTGCTTCTTTCGGGCTGCGGCTCCGATAAGAAGATATACGACGGCGGCGATGATGCCGGAAATACTTCTGAGATATATGAGAATGCCGTCAATATCGCCCTGTCCGATGACGGTGTCACCGTCGACGGCGAAAAGGCATCTCAAAATGAAGAGGATGCCGTTTATACGGCAAACGATATCGTGTTCTACCTCGAGGGGCAGGACTTCACCTACGGCGAGGGCGAAGAGGGCGATGCCCACTCGCAGGCCGAGGCCGACGGGCATACCGTCGTCCATATCACAAAACCCGGCACCTATGCTCTCAGCGGCAGCCTGAGCCGCGGTCAGGTGGCGGTCGACCTGGGCGACGATGCCGAAGAAGATCCCGATGCCGTTGTCACCCTTGTGCTGAGCGGTGTCGACATAACCTGCGAGGTGGCGCCCTCGGTGATCTTCTATAACGTATACGAGTGCGGCGGGAAGGACGAAGAAACGGCGTCTTATGAGGTCGACACCTCGGCGGCGGGAGCCAATGTCATCATTGCCGACGGCACCGAAAATAACATCAGCGGCAGCTATGTTGCAAAGATCTATAAGCCCGATACGGTCGAGCTCAATGAGGAGGGCACCGAAGTAGCTGATGCCAAGAAGCTCCATAAGTACGATGCGGCTTTTTACTCGAAAATGTCGATGAACATTTCCGGCGGTGCGCTGGGCAGCGGCATCCTGAATATAGATGCCGAGAACGAGGGGCTCGACAGCGAGCTTCATCTCACCGTAAACGGCGGCAACATCAATATCGAGTCGGGCAACGACGGCATCAATACCAACGAGGACAATATCTCGGTGACCACCATTAACGGCGGCACCCTTGATATCGTCGTGACCGGCGAGACCGGCGAAGGCGACGGAATCGACTCCAACGGCTGGCTGGTCATCAACGGCGGCAGCGTCAGCGCCTCGGCCTGCAGCATAAGCGGCGATGCCGGCATCGATTCCGACTTGGGCATCTATCTCAACGGCGGCAGCGTTATGGCAAGCGGAAATATGCTCGACCAGATCGCGGGCGGACAGCAGACCTATGCCGTCTTTGGCTTTAAAGACTCGCAGAAGGGCGGAGAGGCCATAACCCTCAAAGATTCGAACGGGCAGAAGGCCGGCGAATGGGCCCCCGTGAATGACTACAGCATCCTCATCGTTGCCGGTGATCTCCTTGCTCCCGGCGACTATACCCTCTGGCAGGGTGACACCCAGCTGGCAGGCTCGGCAGGCATGATGGGCGGCGGTATGCGCCCCGGAATGATGCCTCAGGATGGCGAAAGATTCGAGATGCCCGAACCCAATGAAGACGGCACCATCACCCTCCCCGATGGCACCGTCATTGACCCCGAGGATATGCCCGAACCCGATTTTGACCATAAGGGCAATATGCCTCAGCCTCATATCCCCGGCACTCAGGTGCCGCAGAAGCCCGAGCCTGACGAGAACTTCACCGTTATCCCCGACGAGACCCCTTCGGGCGAGGGCGCGGATAAGCCTTCCTTCGGCGACGGAACATTTCCCGGCAAGGGTGACCGCGGACAGATGACAGCGGCACCCATTTCGCCTATATTCACCATACGAGGGGACAGGAATATGTTCTCGGGCATAACGGTGTATGAGGAGTAAACCGCATCCAAGGCTCCCTTTGAAAGGAGTACCAAAGGCACTAGCTTCGCGTCGCTGTCAAGACTGAGGCTTGGCAACACCATTCTGACGGTTATCTTTGTGCTGCCGTAAGACTGCTGGCCAAACACCCGTCATGCCTTCGGCATGCCACCCTCTTTCAAAAGAGGGCTAAGAAGACGGTGCCTCGCGTCCAAGGCTCCTTTTGAAAGGAGCTGTCGCCGAAGGCGACTGAGGTTTGGCAACACCGTTCTGACGGTTATCTTTGTGCTGCCGTAAGACTGCTGGCCAAACACCCGTC
>JAFOHJ010000076.1 GCA_017421885.1 Clostridia bacterium | reverse complement strand
CGTTGGCGCAAACTACCTGCGCGAGCACGTAACAAGTGATATCCGAATCCATTATGTATATAAAGAGGCAGGCACAGCTCCCAATATCGTTCCCGACAAAGCATCGGTCTGGTACTATGTCCGTGGCATGAACCGCAAGAATATTGAAGAAGTATATGCTCGCCTTGTAAAGTGTGCCGAGGGTGCGGCGCACATGACCGAGACCGAGCTTGAGATCGAGTTCCTTGGCGGCTGCTACAACGGCATGGCCAACGAATACATGGCTAATCTTGCCCAGGGTGTTATCGAGAGCCTCGAGATGCCTCAGTGGACAGAGGAAGAGCTGGAGTTTGCCCGCATCCTCAACGAAAGCAGCGACCAGTATGAGGCTATGAAGGCCAAAGGCAAGCTGGATGGATGCCCTCTTGCCGACACCATCGAGCCTTTGACAAAGTATGAGGGTGGCGGCGGTTCCACCGATGTTGCCGACGTTCAGCACATCGTTCCCTGCATCGGTATTGATACTGCTACATGCAACCTTGCAGCACCCGGCCACAGCTGGCAGATCACAGCCTGCTCGGGCATGAGCATCGGCTATAAGGGCATGCTGTTTGGAGCAGAGGCCGTTGCCGCATCGGCACTTAAGATGATCGAGGAACCCGGTCACATTGAAGCTGCCAAGAAGGAGTTTGACGAGGCTATCAAGTTCCAACCCTATAATTGCCCCATTCCTATGGAAGTACCCGTACCGCAGCCCCAAAAATAACTTTGTTATTTTTGGGGACCCCGAAATTAAATGGATTTTGCCGAAGTGAATCCGGCAAAATCGGAGCGCCGAACTGTCGGCGCGGCGCAGAAGCGCCGTGAGGACCCCAATAATAGATAGATTTGCAGTGTATATAAGCAAAAAATCCACCCCAAGGGGTGGATTTTTGTTGTTTATCTTTTAAGCTCAAAGTCAACGTTGCCTTCGCCGTCCAGCACCAGCTTCATGGTCCTGAGATATCGGTCGAAGAACTGCTTTCGTTCACTCACGGTCATAACAGCACGCGTGGCCGTCAGTGCACTGTCGAGCATATCATTCAGGTTGAAGATGAAATCCCCAAGCTGATCGTATATATCATCAAGAATAGCCGAGGTTCTGATAGAGTCGGCATTTGCAGAATAGAAATCATCCAGCGAGCAGTAGAAGATGTTGGAGCTGGAGAGGGCCTCCTTCATAGCGGGACTGCATTTTTCATGTTCGATCATTACGAGGAAACGTGCTGTGGGCAGCGAAGAAATAAATCCCCAGTAGTCAGAGTCGCTGGAAACAAGGATCATCGAATCGACTTTGCCGGAATAATGCTCCTGACAGGCTCTTGTGACCAGCTTGATGTCTACCAGCGACTTGTCGGTCTTAAGGCGCTCGATCATCATATGTTCGATGGGGATGTCGGTATAATTGCCGAGGATATCCCATGCTCGTGTCGTGCGAATATCGTCAAAGAGGATGATCTTGCTGATCTTCTTAAGCGCATCCTGATTGAGATTTGTAAGGGCCGCGCACATCTTGTAGGGATCAGAGTTTTCGCAGTCAACAAACATCGCCACCTTGTTACTGGTGTTGATAAAGTCGCATATCGAGCTCTTTACCAATGGAGAAGCATCGTTTGTTTTGCTCTTCTCTTCAAAGTAGTCGTTGTGCTGCTGATAGAGAACATCGGTGAACTTATAGTCGTCGGACAGCAGGTTGCCTACATCGCGGGGAGTCCAGTTGATATAGACCTGATAGGGATAGAGCTGCTTATGCTCATAGAATGTATCGGAAGCCTTTTTTGTGCCAGCTTCGGTGAGGCCGTTGGGCATTATGAAGAGATCTTTGATATAATCCCAGTTGATCCATGTTGGGAAGAGCTCCTTGCAGTTGTTTATTCTGTCAGAGATCAGGCGGTTGAGCTCGATCACCTGCTCGCAAAGCCTTGTGGTTTTCTTATAGCAGTTTACGCCGTCGTCATTGAGCTGTCTTACCGCATCCATTGGCACCAGCTCGGGCATGGAAAGAAGCGTGAGGAACTCGGTCTTCATCCTTTTGTTTATGGCGCCGAAGTTGCGCTCGACGGCATTTCGTACTATAGAAAGATTGCGGATGATCCTTGCCGACTTGTCTTCTTCAAGCCTGTCAAAGATCTCCTTTTTGGGTCCTTCATGGATATTTTCAAAGATATTTACGGGAATGCCGATCAGATATGCGACTGTGGAAACGATCTCAAACTTGCGGTCTTTAAAATAGGCTGTCAGGGGGGCAAAGGGGCTGTCGGCTCGGGAAGCGGGAGCTGTCTGATTAAATGTGATGGAAGCGGGCTGAATTGCATTGCTGATAGTCATGATCTTTATCTCCTTTTTAAATATAATATTCTATGGTGATATTATATTATTTAAAAAGGCACGGGGCATTTCGTATGTGTAGTTTCAGAGTCGGAAAAAGGCCACTGACATTAAAGGTCAGTGGCCTTTGGACTTTGAAATATTAAAGATTTTCTGTGTTGAGGGCGCGGAGCGAGTTGAGGATAGCCAGGAAGGCTACACCAACATCGGCAAATACGGCTGCCCACATATTGGCATGGCCGAATGCGCCGAGGATCATAACGCCGATCTTGATCACCAGAGCAAAGACTGTGTTCTGGCGCGCGATGCCAAGGGTCTTGCGGGCAACGCGGATAGCTGTTGCGATCTTCGAGGGTTCGTCGGTCATAATGACGATGTCAGCAGCTTCGATAGCGGCATCCGAGCCGAGCGCACCCATGGCAATGCCGATATCGGCACGGGCCAGAACAGGAGCATCGTTGATGCCGTCGCCTACAAAGGCCAGCTTCGAGCCTTCGCGCTGGGCAGCCAGCAGCTCTTCTACCTTGTCGACCTTATCGCCGGGGAGAAGCTGAGTGTAAATCTTGTCAAGGCCGAGCATCTTGCCAACGCGCTCGCCTGCGGCCTTGTTGTCGCCGGTGAGCATGATTGTCTGCTTGATACCGCTGGACTTGAGGTCGGCTACAGCACGGACCGAGTCTTCCTTGATCACATCGCTGATGATGATATGGCCCATATAAGCGCCGTCACGCGCGACATGAACAACTGTTGCATAGTCGATGTCCTTACCGCTGTATTCGATGCCAAACTGCTCCATGAGCTTGTTGTTGCCTGCGAGGACAGTATGTTCGCCGACCTTTGCCGAGAGGCCCTTACCTGCGATCTCGGTGACGTCGGTAACGATGGTCTGGTCGATCTCCTTGCCGTATGCCTTGCGGAGGGAGATAGCGATGGGGTGGGTGGAGAAGCACTCGGCATGAGCCGCTGTATAAATAAGCTCGTCGCTGGAGGCAGCGCCGGCAGGGACTGTCTTCTCAACAGCGAACACGCCCTTTGTCAGTGTGCCGGTCTTGTCGAAGACGACTGTATCGGCCTGAGCGAGAGCCTCGAGGTAGTTACTGCCCTTAACGAGTACGCCGCGCTTTGCTGCGCCGCCAATGCCGCCGAAGAAGCTCAAGGGGATCGAAATAACAAGAGCGCAGGGGCAGGAAATTACGAGGAAAATAAGGCTGCGCTTGAACCAGTCGGGGAAGATCGAGAAGAAGGAACCTGCACCTGTGATGGCGAGGAACAGGGGAGGCAGGAAGGCAAGAATAACAGCCGAAATAACGACTGTAGGTGTGTAATACTTGGCAAACTTCGAAATGAAGTTCTCGGAGGTCGACTTCTTGCTGCTGGCATTCTCGACAAGGTCGAGGATCTTGCTGACGGTGGATTCGCCGTATTCCTTTGTGACCCGCGCTGTCAGCAGGCCGTTCTGATTGATGCAGCCCGAAAGGATGGGGTCGCCCTCGGAAACGTCGCGGGGGATCGACTCGCCTGTAAGTGCCGAGGTGTCGAGGCTCGAATGGCCTTCGAGAACAACAGCGTCGAGGGGAACACGTTCGCCGGCCTTGATGACGATGATGTCATCGGGACGCACCTCTTCGGGATCGACGGACTCGATTGTGCCGTCCTCACGCTTGATGTTGGCATAGTCGGGACGGATATCCATCAGGTCG
>JAFOHJ010000002.1 GCA_017421885.1 Clostridia bacterium | reverse complement strand
GAGGCTCAGGAACACCCTCGACGAATACGGAATCGGCGACATTGCCGTTTCGGTAGATGGAAGGCGCAGGGCAGTAGTTGAGAACTTTGGCTGTGACCTTTACGACTATCTTTCGGGCAAGCCCGAGCACGCCAATCTGTTTAAGGGCAGCTATCTCAGCGACTACAGTTGGGGCGAGACCACCCTTGGCGAGCTGTTGGGCGACTTTGAGCGCGGCCCTGCAGCGGCATTCTTCAAGTAATAATAAAATCACCATGCGGAGATTCTCTGCATGGTGATTTTGGCGATATATATATATGATACTTTGTGTAAAGCGTATATATCATAGATAATTTTTTGTATTCTTTTATGATAAATAGAGTATGGCAGTATGTGTTAATATATGGTATTCTAATTGTGTAGGAAGAGTTATACATAAAATTGTGGATAAAGAAATTGAATTATAAAAAAGGAGACTTCCCTGTGAGCAATCTAACAGCAAATTTATCGGGCAGAATGCTCAAGCCTTCGGTTGAAAAGCCCTGGCTCAAGTATTTCCCTGAGGAATCTCTCGCTGCTAAAATGCCCCGAGAGACCATCTATCAGTACATAAAGAAGATCTTTGAAAAGGATCCCAAAGGCAAGGCTCTTCATTATTACGGCACAAGCTGGAATCATTCTCAGCTCCTCGAGAAGATCGAGCGTGCCGCCGATGCTTTTACCGCATTGGGTATCAAGGCAGGCGACATCGTTACTTTCCTTTCGGTAACTACACCTGAAACCATCTATATGATGTATGGCCTTAACAAGATCGGCGCCATCAGCAACCTGGTCGATCCCCGCATGGACACAAGTCGCATCACAGACGCCATCGTTGATGTCAAGTCCAAGGTGCTGATTACCATCGACCTGGCATGGCCCAAGGTGGCTGCCATCAGAGATAAGCTTGAGCTGGATGACATCATCGTTATTTCGCCCAACGATTCTCTGCCTGCCGTTGCAAAGGTAGCCCGTAAGATCACTTCCAAGGGTCCCAAGATTCCCTATGGCGATCATGTCATCAACACGTCCTCCCTTATGTCCAAGGCCAAGAAGGCTAAGGCAAAGGAGGTCGGCTATGACGAGGGCTCTATCGCTCTTATCACTTACACAGGCGGCACCACCGGAACCCCCAAGGGTGTTCTTATCACCAACGACGGCCTCAACGTCGAAGCCGAGAGCTTCCGCCTTTCAGGCGTAGACGTAAAGCCCGGCGAGCGCTTCCTCGATATCATGCCCATCTTCGCCGCTTATGGCGTTGGCTGCGGTATTCACATGCCTCTGGCTCTTTCGATGGAAAATGTCATCATCCCCAAGTTCACCCCCGACGAGCTGGGCGCACTTATCAAAAAGTACAAGCCCGGCCACATGATGGGTGTTCCCTCCTTCTACGAGCGCATTATGCACAGTAAGGAAATGTGGGACTTCGACCTTTCCTTCTTCAAGACCACCGGCTGCGGCGGCGACACCATGAACGACGGCCTCGGCAAGCGCTTTAACGACTTCCTCCGCGAGCATGGCGCACCCTACGAGATCTCGCAGGGCTACGGTATGTCGGAGCTTTCGGGCGCGGCCACCTGCTGCTTCAGCGGCATCACCCGTCTGGGCAGCTCGGGTATTCCTCTGCTGGGCGTGACTGTTTCCATCTTCCATCCCGAGACCGGCGAAGAGATGGACTATGGCCAGGAAGGCGAGATCTGCATCACAGGCCCCACAATGATGCGTGGCTATTACAATAACCCCGAGGAGACCGATATGATCATGCGCCGCCACTTCGACGGCACAGTATGGGTCCATTCGGGTGACATTGGATATATGGATAAAGACGGCTTTGTATACATTAAGGGCCGCGTAAAGCAGATCATCATCCGTTTTGACGGTCACAAGGTCTTCCCCGTATCCATTGAGAAAATTGTTGGCAAGCACAAGGCAGTTGCCACATGCGCCGTTGTCGGCATTCCTGACCCCGACCATGCACAGGGGCAGCAGCCTCTGGTAGTTGCCGAGCTCAAGAAGACCGTTTCTGAGGCAGATAAGGAGAATGTCCGCAAGGAGATCCTCGATATGTGCTTTGCCGAGTGCGAAGAGCGCGGCAGACCCATCGATGTCACCTTTATTGACGATCTTCCTCATACAGGCATGGGCAAGAACGACTATCGCAAGCTGACCGATATGTATAAGAACTTCGCTCCCAGAAGATAAGGAGTCGAAGTGAGCATTAAGGGCGGTATTAAAAAATATTGCCTCTGATTTGAAGTTTTTATGGAAAATGATAGCACGATATGATATCATATTCCTGTTATGGCGAGGTTCGCCATAACAAACTGCGGTATTATAGTTTTCCTGCCTCAAAAGGGCTGGAGACTGTGATATAAAAAATTATAATTGCTGCTTTTTGGCGCAATCGGCAATGTGCCGAAGGTGGCAGAAAAGGAGAAAAAACACATGAACAAAAGATTGTGGCGTTCTATGCTGTCTATGGCTCTGGCTGCTTGCATGATGTTCAGCCTGTGCGGCAACGCACTTGCTGCAGGTGTAAAGCCCGAACTCAATTACGTCAGCATCGGCGACTCCATGGCTAACGGCTACTGCTTCGATGGTTACGAGCAGGGTAACGGAAGCGCTATCGACTTCCTCAATGGCATCGGCGTTTACGGCGAAGATGCTTATCCCGAGCAGTTCGAGGAATATCTCGAAGAGCAGGGCTATGAAGTTGACCACACAAAGCTGGCTGTTTCTGCTCTCCGTGCAGAAGACCTGAACTTCCTCCTCGGCGGCCGTGAAGAGCCCCAGGACGGTTGGGAAGATCAGGTAAACGGTTATACAGAAGTTTATGATGATGAAGTTCTCTCGGCTTTCTATCAGGAAGCTGTTGCAGAGGCTGACGTTATCACACTCGGTGTCGGCAACGCATCTTTCGGTGCTTACATGCTCCACCGTGTAACAGACGCTCTGGGCGTATTCGGTGCTTCTCTCGATGAAGACGAAATCGTTGACCTTGAAGAGGCTCTTTCGATTCTCGATTTCGAGCAGAAGGAAGTTATCCTTGAAGCTTACGAAGATCTGAAGGCAGAAATGGCTGCCTACATTCCCGCTGAGCTTGCTGCTCAGTATAATGTAGATCAGGTATGCGACATCCTCGCATACACAGCTGCAGGCTACCTTGTAAACTACAAGGGCGCTCTCGAGCAGATCATCAAGCTCAACCCCGATGTTGACATCGTTCTGGTTGGTCTGATGAACACAACATACGGCATGGAAGTCACAGGCGAAGGCTTTGACCCCATCCCCGTAGGCGACATCATGGATATCTTCTTTGATGCGCTCAATACATACGCAGCAGGCCTGCCCGCAGTTATGCAGGCAGCAGGCGAGTGGGAAGAAGCTGACTTCTTGTATGCTGAGCAGCCTGCTCCCAAGTTCATCAGCCAGCAGTTCGCTGCTCTGAAGGATGCTGAGTGGACAGAGGTTGATCGTCTTTCCGGTGAGATCGTCCGTGACCGTAACATCACAGCTTATAATGATAACCTGAGATATGTTATCGGCATGGCTCTCAACGGCGGTGAACTCGGTGAGAATCCCCTTGAGTACATCACATTGAGTGATGTTGAAGCTTTTGAAGCTGCCGAGCCTGTAGAGTGGAGTAGCGGCAATCCTGACAAGAATATGTCTATTGCCATCTATCTGGCTATTGAGGATGCTGTAGCTGAGAGCTGCGACACACTTGAGATCCCCCTGTCCGGTCTTGAAAAGATCGCAGGCGATCTGTCCGGTGTATTCTCCGGTCTGATGGCTATGGAAGGCATGACAGAATCTCCTAGCTCCATCCGTACAACACTTGGCGGCTATCTGACATCTACAGATGAGCTCCAGGGTATGTGCAAGATCTACGCTCTGTTCAAGGTCGGCAACGGTATGTCGGTACATCCCACACCCGCCGGTCATGACGAGATCGCAGAAGCTGTTATCGCAGCTTACGATGCAGGCGTAACAGTTCAGGATCACCTGAACGAGAAGGTCCTGGAAGCTCTCGAAGTTCTCAAGGACCTCGCAGTTGAAGCTTACAACACACCTGAAGTCCAGGCTGAGATCGCTCGTCTCCAGAGCGAGATCGACCGCATCAACGGCGAGCTTCAGATCGCCGCAGGTGAGGCCGCAATTGAGCTCCAGAAGGAACTCGATAAGGCTAAGACCGACCTCAACAACTACCTCATGGAAGTTGCACAGCAGGTCCAGGCCGAGCTGCCCGGCATGCTCCAGGATGCTTATGACAACCTGGTAAATGCTGTTATGGACGCAGTTGAGGAATATGCTCCCAAGGCTGCCGACGCAGTATATAACTACCTCTACAATAACCCCGCAGAAGTTATCGCCTTTGTTGCCGAATATGGCGATGATGCTCTCGCATTTGTAGAAGAATATGCAGAAGAAATTCTGATGGTTCTCGGTTTCCTCGCAAAGACATTTGGCGACGAAGTCGTAGAATATGTAATGGCAAACCCCGAGGAAGTTCTTAACACAATGGTAGAGTGGGTCGACGAGCACGGCGAGAACGCTTGGGCTCTGATTATGGTCTACTGCCAGGAGCTGGGCCTCTGCGACAAAATCGCAGATATGGACGATCAGCTTAGGAACGCTCTGGACGATCTGTATGATCAGGTCGAAGCAATCATCGCCGGCAAGCTCGAGGAGATCGACCTTGAAGGTATGATGGGAGCACTTGAGGCACTCGAGGATGCTATCAACAACGAGATCGTAAAGGTAACAGCCGAGATCGAAAAGGTCAAGACCGCTATCGAGGCGCTCGAAGGACAGCTTGAGGCTCTCAAGGATGAGCTGAAGGCAAAGTATGAAGAGCTTGAAAATGCATCTGAAGAACTGAAGGCTGAGATCGAGCAGGCAATTGCCGACATCGAGGCAGCAATCGAAACAGTTGAGCAGGCAATCGAAGAGCTCGAGAATATCATCGAAGAGGCTAAGGCCGTGATCGAAGAGCTGCAGCATGCAGCAGCCGAGATCGGCAAGGCAATCGATGCAGTTGCAGATGCAATCGAAAAGGGCGTTGAGGACATCAACGCAGCGATCGACGCAGTCCAGGATGCAATGGAAGATCTTGCCGAGATCATCCCCGTTGTCGAAGAGCTGATCGAGCAGCTGAATGATTTTGTAGACGAAGTACAGGATATTGCTGAAAACGTAGCCAATGCAGCTGAAGAGCTGATCGACGAGATCGGCGAGGTTATGACAGCAATCGGCGACGAAGCAAATAAGATCTATCTCGAAACAGTTGCAGCCATCGAAAAGATGAATGCATTTGTTGAGGGTGTTATCGCAGAGGTCGAAGCAGCCATTATCGAGATGAATGCAAAGGTCGAGCAGGCAATTGCCGACTTCAAGGCAGCCTACGAGGCAGCCGTAACAGGCGACTACCACGTAACAGCCGACAGCTACTATGTAGCTATCGCTGATGTAAAGGCACAGGGCTATGAGGCACTTCTGGCCGAAGAGCTTGGCGTAGAGAACGCAGTTCTGAACGCACAGCTGGCCGAAGAGATGCTGATGAACCTGGCAATGAATCCCGCATGGCAGGCTGAGATCGCAAAGGCAGATCTGGTATCGGTAAGCCTTAACAACACATACGTCATCGATCAGGTAACAGCAGTTCTGGCTGGCGCAAAGCCCGCAGAGATCAACTGGAGCCTGTATGCAGGTGAGGAAGGCGCAGCATATATCGAAGCAGCAATCGAAGAGCTGAAGGCATATCTGGTCGAGAACATGGGTGAGAACCCGATGCTCGACGTACCCGGTCTGCTGACAGTCCTGGTAGAGAGCTATGTATACGACTGCGTAAGCGCAGCATTCAACTACCATGAGGTAGTCGGCGCTATCCACAAGATCAATCCTGAGGCAGAAGTAGTACTGGTGGGCATGGTCAATCCTCTTGACGGCGCAGTAGTAGAGGTTGAGGGTACAGAAGTACCTCTTGGCGACATCTACACAGCAATCGTCGAGCTGAGCAACCTGCATCAGACAGTAGTCGCAATGCTGGGTGAGAACACAACATTTGTAAATGTAGCGGAAGCTGAGACAGGCCTGGATGCAATCGAAGTTATCAACATGGATAACATGATCACAGTTCTGTCGCAGATGGCATTCTATGGCGCACAGATGCCCACAGCAGAAGGCCATGAGTATATCAAGGAAGCTATCCTGAACGCAGAAACAGTCACAACATGTGAAGAGTGCGCAGGCGAAGCAGTCGTAGAGAACGAGGTTCCCGCAACATGCACAGAGCCCGGCAGCTATGACGAAGTCGTATACTGCACAGTCTGCGGTGTAGAGCTGAGCAGAGTAACAGTACCTGTAGAGGTTCTTGAGCACACAGAAGGCGAAGCAGTCGTAGAGAACGAAGTCCCCGCAAAGTGCGAGGTACCCGGCGGCTATGACGAAGTCGTATACTGCACAGAGTGCGGCGAAGAGCTGAGCAGAGTACACCACGAGATCCCTGCTCTCGAGCATGAGGATGCAGCAGATGACGGCGATCACATCTGTGACAACGAAGGCTGCGACGAGGTCGTAGGTGAGCACGTAGATGCCGACAACAACGGCACATGTGACGACTGCGGCACAGTCATCAACCCCGGTCAGGGCGATGATAACGAAGAAGACGAAGAGGACGACAACGATCGTCCTTCGAGACCCTCGATCAGCGATGACGAGGAAGAAGAGTGCGACGGCGGCAAGAACTGCCCCAGCAAGAAGTTCGTAGACGTAGATCAGAACCAGTGGTACCATGAAGCAGTTGACTTCTCTATCGTAGAGGGTCTGATGAACGGTACATCTGAGACAACATACGAGCCTCTGAGCACAACAACAAGAGCAATGATCGTAACAATGCTTTACCGCCTGGAAGGCGAGCCTGAAGTAGACCACGAGATCGGCTTCGAAGATGTCGCAGCAGATACATGGTACACAGAAGCAGTTCGTTGGGCAGAGGCAGAAGGCATCGTCAACGGCTACAGCGCAACAGAGTTCGGCCCCAACGACTATGTAACACGCGAGCAGATGGTAACCATCCTGCACCGTTATGCAGAGTACAAGGGTGTTGCAACAGACAAGCGCGACGACCTCAAGGCATTCCCTGATGCTGATGCAGTAAGTGCATGGGCGCTGGATGCAATGCAGTGGGCAGTCGAGGCTGAGCTGATCGAAGGCATGAACGGCGTGCTGAACCCCACAGGTGATGCAAACCGTGCTCAGATCGCAACAGTCTTTATGCGCATGATCCAGAACATCCTGGGCTAATTAATATCAGTACACAGGCTGTTCATAACATCTGAATAAATGACAGATCCCCGGTAGCTCATATGAGTTACCGGGGATTTTGTTGTCTAATTTTTATAAAAATGTGAATCAAAATAAGTCATATCATATATTTTACTTAACAAATTATTGCGGATACTATTTTGATGTGTTATAATTATTCACAAAATAATAGTCGATTGGTGCGTCAACAGTTTCTGGATGTTTTTACATATTGGGTTCTGTTTTTGCGGAGGTTACATATAAATGATCACAGAGATGGAACTTAAAAAACTTGGAAGAGGCGATTTGCTTGAGCTTCTTCTTACTCAGGGTAAAGAGAATGAGGAGCTTCGCTTCAAATTAAAGGCGGCTGAAGATAAGTTGGCCAGCCGTGAAGTTGCGGTTCGGGAGGCAGGTTCGCTTGCCGAAGCTGTTGCTATGATAAACGGTCTTATGGAGAGTGCCCAGAAAACAGCCGACTATTATCTTGATAACATAAAGATGCGCGCCGAAAGCCATGAAAGCCTTATTGCAAAGCTCGAGAGTGAAAGTATGCAGAAGGCCGATACTTTGGTGAAAGATGCCGAAGAAAAGTGTGCTGCGATGATCAAAGATGCCGAAGAGAAGGCGGCTGTCATGGTCAGGGAGGCCGAGGAGAAGAAGGCTCAGCTTGAAACTGATACCAAGCAGCAGGTGGATGCATACTGGAAAGAAGTTTCGACTAAGCTCGAAGAGTTCTATCAGTCGCATCGTGGACTTAAGGAGCTTCTTAACGCTATTAAATAAAGGGGAAACCCCATGAAGAAAAATAAACAGCCCCTGGAGATGCCGAGTCTAGATTTGATCGAGGGAGAGATCAAACGAGAGCGACATCGCGTGAAATACAGGAATGCGATCCGCAGCACGGTCTATACTCTGATCACAGTTGCTGCCTGTGCGGTGCTGGTTGCCACGCTATGGCTTCCTGTCCTGCAGATATATGGCGATTCGATGACACCGACTCTTGTTGATGGAGATATAATTGTATCGCTTAAAGAGAGCAGTTTCGATACAGGGGATATGATTGCTTTTTATTATAATAATAAGATCCTTGTCAAGCGAGTGATCGCTACAGAAGGACAGTGGGTGGATATAAAAGAAGATGGGACCGTCTATGTGGACGAAAAGCTCCTTGATGAGCCTTATCTTGTAGAAAAGGCCTTTGGAGAGTGTGACATCGAACTTCCTTATCAGGTTCCCGACGGCAGGGTCTTTGTTATGGGAGACCATCGAAGTGTTTCGGTCGACAGCCGAAGCACCACAGTTGGATGTGTCTCTGACGAGCAGATCGTTGGTAAGATGGCTTTAAGAGTATGGCCGCCCGATGCGATCGGTTCACTCAACTGAATGAAATACCTGAGGTGAAACGGAAGAAGGCCGGATGGTTCTTCAGATGCAGCATCAGAGCCAAACTTTCGGTTCGCCATTAAAGGTTTCATTTACAGAATTCTTCGTGAAAGGAGGGGGGTAAATGGAGCAAAATACATTGCTGCAGGCAGCAAGGATGATGTATGACCAGGTTCGAAAGAAACGCTGGCACAAAGTCGTCAGCTGTTTGGCGGCTGTGGTCGTATTCTGTACGACCTATGCGCTGATCCTGCCGGCAATAACCATGGCTGCAGAAGTATATTGCGGTTGTGAAGAACATTTTCATAATGAAAACTGCTATGCAGCAGCGCAAACAGAGGTTGTTAAGGTATTAAACTGTACAGCCGAGACAGATGGCATGCATGTACATGAAGAAAGCTGTTACCAGATAAAGGAAGGTCATATCCATGACCGTGAAACATGTTTTCTTTATGAACAAGGTGAGCTTTTGTGTACTGATAATGAGACTGAAGGGCATATGCATCAGGATGAGTGCTACAGCCTGACAGGCCCTGAATGTGGACTTGAAGAAGAACATATTCATTCGGATGACTGTTACACAAAGTCATTGATATGTGATCTGGAAGAGAAAGAAGCTCATTTTCATGACATAAACTGTTATGATAAGGTCGAGATTCCGTTATGCCCTCTTACTGAAGAAGCAGATCAGGAGATTCTGATATGTACAGTGCCTGAGGAAGAGATCCATCAGCATGATGAATTCTGCTGGATAACACAGGAAGCTGAAACAGATATTGAAGCAGATAAAGTTCTTATCTGTGATCTTGACGAACATAAGCATTCTCTCATTTGTTTCTCTGATCATGAAGCTGATCTGGAAAATCCTGATGTATGGGAATCCACTATGCGTGATGTGGAACTGACCGGAGTATGGGCAGAGGATGTTATTAACATAGCTGACAGTCAGATAGGCTATCGTGAAAGCAAGAACAACTACATCGTTCTGAGTGATGGCGAGACCAAGAAAGGTTATTCGCGTTACGGAGAGTGGTATGGCGATGCTTACGGAGACTGGTGTGCAATGTTTGTTTCGTTCTGTCTCAGTTATGCAGAAGCTGATGGAATGCCGTTGGAGTCCAATTGCAACAGCTGGATCGAGAAGTTTAGGGAAATCGAGCTTTATCATGAAGCGGATCAGGTAACTCAGCATTTTAAGAGTGAACCTGAGGCCGAATCTTATGAGACAGATGTTTCTGTCGAGCTTCTTTCGGCAGAAAACATTGATACTCCCGATCAAGAGGTTGTTGAAACTTACATCCCCGTGTCCGGCGACATTATATTTTTCGATTTGGATGAGAACGGACAAGCCGATCATGTTGGTCTGGTCAAGGATCTGATCCTGCCTCAATTGGATGAAGAAGTTGAGGCTGCGGCAGAGCTTCTGACAGAAGAATTCGAGGCGGATAAGGGATACAGGATCATTACAATCGAAGGCAATGCCGATGACCGTGTAATGGAAAAGGAATATGACCTGTTTGATTCAAAAATAATTGGATATGCCGAAATGGCAGATCCTGAAAACAGCCTGATATTTGCCGATGCAGAATCGGTTACGATGGAGGCTGTAATGTATACCGATGAGACGTATGCCGAGCTTTTGGAGGATGGAACTGTTATCACAGTTTCCGGATTTATTCCCGAAGAGGCAGAAGTTCGTGCATACCCGGTGCAGATAGAGGAAGAAGACTTCCTTTGGGCATATGATATATCTGTTTATTTGCCTGATGGATCGGTTTATGAACCTCTTGACGCTATGGAGATCACAGTTGTTCCGGCATTCATGTATATGGCTGAGAATGATAGTGCTATCCAGATTTATTATCTGCCGGAGGACGGCGAGCCTGAAGCGGTTCCGACTTCTGTAACAGATGAAGGTGTTCTGTTTGAAACAGATCATTTCTCGGTTTATGCAGCGCGTGGAATCACATGGCAGGAAGTTAAAAACTCAGGCGAGCTGAAAGCAGCAGCTGAAAAAGTAGCTGAAAACGGAGCTGCGAATATCAAGCTGATGAATGATATCCAGATTGACAGCACGATAAATGTCAGCGGAAGTGTTCAGATCAATCTTAATGGCAAAACTCTAAAGGCAACCTCGAACAATGCTCTGTTTTCGGTGAAAAATGGTTCAGAACTTACGGTGATTGATGTTTCTGATCTGGTTAATACAGCAGATGAAGGTGAAAGTGCAGCCGAAGAAGGTTTTGAACTTCCTGAAGTACCCGATTCCTTGATTGGCAACACTGCTGTTGCGGAGCTTAATGGCTCCAAAGTCAAGCTCACCTACTATATCACCCATTCCGTCATTGATGATGAGTATGAGGATGTTGGTAAGACTACAGAGACACTTAAGGCATACAATGTTATGTCTAAAGGCACGATAATTGCCGGAAACGGCCCTGTTTTCCAGGTTGAGGGCGGCACCCTTAACATGACTGGCGGTACTGTTTTTGGCGGCAATGGCTACAAGAGTGAGGGAAGAACGGGTTTTTCGGGATTGAATAGCGAAAATATCATAATATCTGTGTTATGTTTTCTGTTTTCACAGGCAAGTGTTCTTACATATTTAAATCCCTTTGGACTGGCTTTCTTTTCGGCAACATTTTCATCGTCGGGTTGGCTATACAGCCTCTTTGCAAGTATATTGGGAATTATAATATCGCGCGGTGACATGTCATTTTTGAGATACCTCCTTTCTCTGTGTGTTGCCGCATCTGTTTTGGGTTTATCAGATAGGCGTGATAAAACCTTTTTTAAGGCAATCACCATTTCTGTTACATATCTTTTAATAAGTGTTAT
>JAFOHJ010000075.1 GCA_017421885.1 Clostridia bacterium | reverse complement strand
CTCGTCCTTATAGCCGTGAACTATGGCGTTGGTAACCGCCTCCGAAACGGCGGTGCGGATATCTCCCAGTTCGTCAAGCGTCGGGTCGAGCTGCGATGCAAAGGCAGCTGCGCCCGAGCGGGCAAGGCCCTCGTTTATGCTTTTGGAAGGAAACCGCATAACAACGCGGTTAAGCTCGTTTCTCATATATGTACCTCCTCTTCTATCTCCACCAGCCGGTCTACCCCTGCGGCACGCAGCACCTTCATAGGCTGGGCACCCAGGCCAGCCACAGTAAAACGGCTGTCTATGTCCTGCGCCGCCCTCGCCGATCTCATTACCACCGCTATTCCCGAGCTGTCGGTAAAGGGCATCTTTGAGCAGTCGAGCCGCACCCTCGGCGGAAGCAGAGCATCGATAAGCTCGCATATCCTTGCCGTTATATCCATGGCGCAGTGATGGTCCAGCTCGCCCTCAAGCCTGACCGTCAGCAGTCCGCCCTTCATATCGTGTATCAGTTTCACTCTGTCACCTCTGTAAATACAAAAATAGCCTGAGACCTAAGTCCCAGGCTATTTTAATATTATTCTGCTGTATAATTTGTCGTTTGGCGTTGGTTTTAACCCAGAATACGCTCTTTTACCTCACCTATCATATAAAGCGAGCCGCAGGCGATGATGACATCGTCTTTTCCCGCATTCTCAAGGGCAAGAGCCGCGCCGTCGGCAGGCTTGTCGGAAACGATGACATCGCTGCACACCGCTCTTGCGATCTCGGCGGTCTTTTCGGCAGGAAGGCTGCGGTAGCTGTCGGGGGTGACGGCGATAAACTTAGCTGCGCGGGATGCGATCATGGTGATCGACTCGCGATAGTCCTTATCCTCCAGCATGCCCATGACAACGGTGACATGCCTGCCCTTCATGACCTCGTCGATGACTCCGCAGAGCGACTGGGCGCCGTCGATATTATGGGCGCCGTCGATGATGCAGAGAGGCTCGCGCCTGAGGATCTCGCAGCGGCCTACAAAGGAGGTGCCTGCGATGCCTTCGGCGATATCGTCGTCGCTGATGGCAAAGCCGCGCTTTCTGAGCTCTTCACATACGGCAATTACCGTGAGGGCATTATATATCTGATGTCGGCCGATGAGAGGAACATGCCAGCGCCTGCCCTTGTATGTAAAGTCGCAGCCTTCGCCCGAAATGCTTACATCAAGAGGCGCATTCTTGTCGGGGATATTGGGCACGACTCCCACCTCGCTGCACCTTTCCATGATGGCCGCGAGAGCCTCGTCGGTCAGGTCGCAGTAAAGAGCTGCCGAACAGCCGGGCTTGATGATGCCGGCCTTCTGGGATGCGATCTCGCGGAGGGTGTTGCCGAGTATGGCAACATGATCGAAGGAAATAGATGCGATGGCAGCGACCTCGGGGCTGGGAATAACATTGGTCTTGTCATTCAGGCCGCCGATGCCGCACTCGAGCACAACAAAGTCGCAGCCCATCTTTGCAAACCACCAGAGTCCAATAACGGTGACCACCTCGAACTCGGTGCATTCGGCTATCTCGTCCTTGACCTGCTCAAAAGCAGGCTTGAGGATTTCGACAGCCGAGGCCAGCTCGTCCCTGGGGATGAGCTGACCGCACAGCTGGATGCGTTCGCGGAAATCGACGACATAGGGCGAGATGAAAAGGCCTGTTTTATAGCCTGCCCTTGTCAGGATGTTGGCTGTCATTGTAGCCGTCGAGCCTTTTCCGTTGGTGCCGGCAACATGGACGAACTTAAGCCTCTTATGAGGGTCGCCTGCAAGCTCAAGCACTCTCTCAATACGGGCAAAGCCGTCACGGGCGCCTATACGCGTGGCGCCATGGATCCAGTTAAGCGCCTCGTCGTATGTCATCTCAGGTTACCGATGCTTTCTTCGAGCTTGCTGAGGTGTTCCTTAAGGCCTTCGAGCTTCTGACGCTCGGCCGAAACGACTGCCTCAGGAGCCTTGGCTACAAATCCGGGGTTCGAGAGCTTGCCCTCGATGCGTGCGATCTGCGAAAGGACATTGTCCTTTTCCTTGTTGAGGCGCTGGAGCTCCTTCTCAAAGTCGATCAGGTCGCTCATGGGCATAAATACTGTAGCAGCCGATGTAACTACCGATACCATCTTGGAGGCATCACTGGGTGTTTCGGCTGTGACCTTTACGTCGGAAGCATAGGCCAGCTTCTTGAAGAAGAGCTCGGCCTGAGCAAACATATCGAGCTTCTCGGAGTTGATGATAAGCTCGGCCTTCTTCGAGGGGGGAACATTCATCTCGGCGCGGCGGTTACGGATGGCACGGATGACCTCCATGACCTGCTCCATCTGACGGGCCTCTTCCTCAAATACAAGAGCCTCGTTATACTTGGGCCACTCGGATACCATGACCGACTTGCCCTCGTGAGGCAGAGCCTGCCATACCGACTCGGTGATGAAGGGCATGAAGGGATGCAGCAGCTGCATTGTGCCCGACAGAACGTGGATGAGGACGCGCTGGGCGTTCTCGTTGGCCTTTACGTTTTCCTTGTCGTTCAGACGGATCTTGGACAGCTCGATGAACCAGTCGCAGAAATCGTCCCAGATAAAGCTGTAGAGCTTGTCGGCAGCAATACCCAGCTCGTACTT
>JAFOHJ010000074.1 GCA_017421885.1 Clostridia bacterium | reverse complement strand
TTGAAAGGAGCTGTCACCGAAGGTGACTGATGAGGGGTCGCGAAGCGCTTTACAGCAAGTTCGCCGCAGGTCACCTCATCCACCGCCGTGCGGCGGTCCCCCTTCCCCATCAAGGGGAAGGCAAGGCCAAACACCCGTCAGGCTACGCCTGCCACCCTCTTTCAAAAGAGGGCTAAGGCACCAAAAAATGCCGCCCGGAGGCGGCATTTTCATACATTCACTTATTTCTTCTCAACGATGGGGTCTACGCCTTCAACGCCGGTGCAGAGCAGGGTTACAAGGAAGGTCTCCTGAACGCCCTTGAATGCGCCGCCGACAGGATACTTCTCGGCGAGGTTGTGGACCTTGTTGTCCTTGTCAACGCCTTCGGGATAATAGCCGCGGCCGATGCAGACGGCGGGGATGCCCTTGTCGATGGCCATGTTGCAGTTGGTCGAGCCGCCCTGATTGAAGTGGGGGTCAACGCCCAGATGCTTGATGACCGAGTATACGCCCTCTACCATGGGAGAATGTACGTCCTGAGTGCCTGCGGGAACGTCGCAGTAGCGCTTCATATCCCATGTGATGGTGTCCTTGCCCCAGCGAGCTGTTTCCTCGTCGCATGCCTCCTGAATGGCCTTGAAGATGCGGCCGTCAAGCTCTTCCAGAAGCTCTGCCGAGTTGGAGCGGAAGTTGAACTTGATTGTAGCCTTGGGAACGATGGCGTGAACGCCTGCGTCGTTGCCTGCGTGGAAGTTGGAAACGCAGAAGGTGGTCTTGGGGTCGGCGGAGACCTCAAAATCTGCGATCTTGGCAACTGCGCGTGCTGCGGCGTGGAGGGGGGTGGCCATCAGGCCGAATGCGCCGTAGGCGTGGCCGCCGATGCCGTAGAAGTTGACCTCGTAGGTCTTGAAGCCGGTTGCCTCATAGGTGATGTCGGCAATGTTGCCGCCGTCGATGGAGACCGATGCCGAGATGTTCTCAAAATTATCGTCGAGGAAGTCCTTCATGCCGCCGAGCGAGCCCATGCCCTCTTCGCGTGTTGTGCCGACGAAGACGATGTCGCCCGAGTTCTTGACACCCGACGCGTTGCAGGCGCGGATCATCGAGAGGATCATGGCCAGGGCGCGTGTGTCGTCGCCGATGCCGGGAGCATGGAGGAAGCCGTCCTTCTCCTCTACCTTCTTGACGCTGCCGAAGGGGAAGACGGTGTCGAGGTGGCCCTCAACCAGAACTCTGGGGCCGTTGCCAACGCCCTTGCGGACGCCTACGACGTTGCCGCCGCGGTCGATGTGAACGTCTTCGAGGCCCAGCTGCTCGAACTTCTTCTTAAAGACCTCGGCGCGGTTCTGCTCGTTGAATGTGGGAGCTTCGATAAGGGTCAGCTCGATCTGCTCGTTGATGCAGGTGTCCTGATCCTTTTCGATGAACTCAAAGCCTGCCGCTACCTCGGGAACGGCCAGAAGAGCCTCAAGAGTGTTTTTTACCTTATCGGATACGTTATATTCCATAATGATTCTCCTTTTTTTAGAATAAGCCCTCTTTTGAAAGAGGGTGGCATGCCGCAGGCATGACGGGTGTTTGGCTCTGCCTTCCCCTTGATGGGGAAGGGGGACCGCCGCACGGCGGTGGATGAGGTGACCTGCGGCGAACTTGCTGTAAAGCGCTTCGCGACCCCTCATCAGTCGGCACAAGGCCGACAGCTTCCCCACGGAGGGGGAAGCCTTTTCTTGCCTCCCTTGCCTAAAGGGAGGGGGACCACCGTCAGGTGGTGGAGGGATACTGCGGTGAGCTCGGTCGGGCGAGCAGTGCTCGCCCCTACATATCCCCCAGTCTGCTTCGCAGACAGCCCCCTTTAGGCAAGGGGGCCATGTAAATAAAAAAACCATCCACAATCTGTGGATGGTTTTTCTGTTTTATTTGACCTCTCGTCTGCCTTCAATGGCCATAGAAAGTGTCTTTTGATCGGAAAACTCAAGATGTCCGCCAACCGGCATACCGTAGGCAAGCCTTGTTATCCTGCTGCCGAAGGGTCTCAGCAGCTTTGCAATATACATAGCTGTCGTTTCGCCCTCGGTGTCGGGATTGGTGGCAAGTATGACCTCTTTGACCTCATCCAGCGCCGCGCGCTCAAGAAGCTCGCGAACCTTGATATCATCGGGGCCTACACCGCTTAAAGGCGCTATAACTTCGTGCAGAACGTGGTAAAGACCTTTGTACTCACGGGTGCGCTCGATAGCGATCAGATCCTTGGGGTCGGTGACCACACATATGGACTTCCGATACCATGCAG
>JAFOHJ010000073.1 GCA_017421885.1 Clostridia bacterium | reverse complement strand
CTTTGTTCAGACCAACGAATATTCCATTGCCCAGAGCTACATCTACCCCGAGTTCCGACCCATGGCTATATGTCACGATGGTCAGCCGGTGGGATTCCTGCTGTGGTGTGTCGACGAAGACGAGGACGAGCTGTGGATCTACCGCTTTATGATAGATAAAGAACTCCAGCACAGAGGATATGGCAAGGCTGCCCTTTCGGCCCTTATCGAGCACATGAAAAGGGAAGAGCCGGGCAGGGACAAGGTGTATATAAGCGCATTTCCCGAGAACGCTGCGGCGCTGGGGCTTTACCGCAGGTTCGGATTTATCGACGACGGCCGCTGTATCAACGGTGAAGTCGTTTTGAGATATGATTTTAAGTGAGGATAGATTATGAAATATATCAGACAGCTGTGTATAATCATGCTGGTGTCTTTTGCGGGCGAGGCGGTCAGGGCCATCCTGCCCTTTCCCATCCCGGCCAGCATCTATGGCCTTGTCATCATGCTTCTGCTGCTTATGACAAAGCTCCTGCCTCTCTCGGCAGTGGAGGAAACGGCCGATTTTCTCGTCGGTATCATGCCGGTAATGTTCATCCCGGCGGCAGTAGGCCTTATGGGTGCATGGAGCGAGCTCAGGCCGGTGCTGCTGCCCGTGGCGGCCATCCTTGTCATCACCACCGCGCTGGTAATGGCGGTGACGGGCCGCGTAACCCAGTTGCTTATGAAAATGAGAAAGGGAGGCAGATAAAATGGATCTTATCACATCTTCCAGCTTCTTCGGCGTTGCCATATCCCTCTCGGCCTATATGGTGGGCCTCTTTATGCAGAAGAAGTTCAAAAAGGGCATCTTCAACCCGCTGCTCATCTCAATAATCCTTGTCATCGGCGCCCTTGCGGTGACCGGCATCGAATATGAGAGCTATAATATCAGCGCAAAATACCTCAGCTATCTGCTGACCCCCACTACCATATGCCTTGCCATACCTCTTTACCGCAGGCTGGAGCTGCTTAAGAAGAACCTCTGGGCCATTCTGGGCGGCATCGCTTCGGGCGTGGTCACCAGCATGGGCTCGGTGTTCCTGCTGTCGCTCTGCTTCGGCCTCGACCATCAGATGTATGTAACGCTGCTGCCCAAGTCGATCACAACGGCCATCGGTATGGGCATTTCGGAGGAGCTGGGCGGCATCGTCACCATCACGGTGGCTGTCATCATCCTCACCGGCGTGCTGGGCAACATAATAGCTCAGGCTGTCCTTAAGCTTGCCGGGGTCACCGACCCCGTGGCAAAGGGCATCGCCATAGGAACGGCCTCCCACGCCATCGGCACCAGCCGCGCCATGGAGATGGGCGAGACCGAGGGAGCCATGAGCAGCCTTTCCATTGCCGTTGCGGGCATGGTTACCGTCCTTGCGGCCTCGCTGTTTGCTGGCCTTATCTGAGGAGGGCAATATGGGATACATAATGGACCTCAGAAAAAAGGTGGGCCACGACGAGCTTATCGGTGTCGGCGGCGGCATATTCATCGTCAAAGAGGGCAGGGTGCTGCTTCAGAGGCGCGCCGACAATGGTCTCTGGTCGATGCATTCGGGCGCGATGGAGATCGGCGAGACCCTCGAGGAGAATGCAAGGCGCGAGCTTTTTGAAGAGACCGGCCTCAGGGCAGGCGAACTGGAGCTTTTGGGCATATTCTCTGGCGAGGATATGCGCCATACCTATCCCAACGGGGATAAGGTGTGCATCGTTCAGGTCATGTATGTTGCCCGTGAGTACGAGGGCGAGATAAAGCTTCAGCAGGAAGAGCTTTCGGAGCTCAGGTGGTTTGACATTGGCGCTCTGCCCGAGGACATCAACCCTCCCGACAACCGGGCCTTCCGCGCCCTTGAGAAATGGTTTGAAAAGAACAGATGAAAAAAGGCACCCCGGTGTGGGGTGCCTTTAAGATTATCTTTACTTGTTCGAGGAAATGTCGGTTCCGAAATACTTCTCCGACAGCTCCTTGAGCTTGCCCGACTCGGCAAGGTCATTAAGAGCTTTGTTGACAGCCTCTACAAGAGATGCGCTGTTTTCGCCCTTGGGCATGGGAATGCCTACCGATGTTGCCTCGCTGTCAAGTGTTGCGATCTTGATGTCGGCATCGGGACGGCTTGCCAGATAGTCATAGAATGTGACCTCGGCATTGACTGTGGCAATAATAAGGGCGAGAGTGAATGAGATAAGGGTCAGCGGCATGGTGACCGTCAGGCCCGGAAGAAGCATTTTAGGGAACGAATCAATAAGAAGTTCCCAGAGTTTTGT
>JAFOHJ010000072.1 GCA_017421885.1 Clostridia bacterium | reverse complement strand
TCACAATATATGCAGTCGCTTGTGGAGAAGGATGGTGCTAAACTGTACGAAATGACAGACAATTATAGGTCTGCGAGTGCTGTGGTCGAATTTGCCAATCGCTATGTGCAGCGCATATCAGGTCGCATGAAACAAACCCCTATTCAATCGGTGACAGGAGAAGACGGAAAAGAAGCAGCATCAATCAACTTTGCTGAATATCTTGAACTGCACAAGAATCACATAGACCCCCAGCTGAACGAATGCATCATTCCTATCAGAATTGAATTCCTTGACAAGGTGGCTCAGATCAGCATCACATTACCTTCGTGGTACATCGAAATGGTACAACCGATTTTTTAACAGAACACCTTTATGCAGAAGATAATCAATATAATAATCATTGCAGCAACGTTCATCTTTGCTGCAGGATGTTCTCAGGAAAAGACTGGACCGTCCATGGATGCAAAGGGCGCGGTGGTACAGTTGAGTGTCTCAGCGGGAGAAATGCAGACAAAGGCAATTGATGAGTCTGTTGTCAAGACAATCAGAATATTTGCTTTTGACTATACAGGAAGACAGGTAGGTCACGTTTATAAGAGCAATCCGGCATCTGACGAAAAGTTTCACATGGGACTTTCTGTACCGGGAGACAAAGCTAAGGTCAATGTCACATTCTACGCTGTTGCCAATGAAGGTGCGATGTGTTATGATGACGCTCAGTCGCTGAGAAGCACCTGCGCAAGATAGCTGGCAAGGCCCATCTTCTCGATATCGGTGGTGAGGCCATAGAACTGTGCCTTTACAAACCCATCGTCGAGGGTATATCGGCCGCCCTGTTCGAAAAGCGACATTTCGGCATAGCAAAAGGGTTGGCTGAGCGAACCAAGGCGGCTCGACTTTCGCCTTGCCCCCTGTGCCTTCACCGTTATCTTACCCCTTTCGCGGGTGAGAACGGTCAGTATCTTGTCGCTTTCTCTATAATTGACCGATCTGAGGACGACTCCGTCCACCGTGATGTTCATCCTTTGCCGCCTCTTCCCTTTCCTCCTGCTCTGACCGATAGAGCATATATGCCTGAGTCAGGCCGGTCTCTTCAAACAGCCTCCAAAGCTCTTTTTTCATCTATGTCACCTCTGTTTATCTCAGTGGTGATAGTTTCTGCCGTCAAGAGCCTTCTAAACCTGTAAAAAAATGTGATGAATCGAGATCACATTCTGTCGTCGTAACCGAAATTACGAATAAGTCCAAGGCTGTCGCTCCAGCCTGTTCCCCACAAAATCAACGATTTTGCAGGGGCCCCTTTGATTTCATTAGATTTACGCCGAATGAATCGGCATAAATCGCGCGCCGCACCCGCGGCGTCGGCTCTAGCGAGCCTCAAAGAAGGCCGGGATGTCTTATACTGTTTTACATTCTGTCGTCGTAGCCGAAATTACGAATAAGTCCAAGACTGTCGCGCCAACCTTCTTTGACCTTTACCCAGAGCTGGAGGAAGACTCTGCAGCCCAGCATCTCTTCAATGTCAGCACGTGCCATAGCGCCAATCTTCTTGAGCATAGCGCCGCTCTTGCCGATAATGATACCCTTGTGGCTCTTACGCTCACAATAAATAACAGCGCTTATATCTATAACATCGCTGTCATCACGCTCTTTGAACATCTCGATCTCGATGGCTGTGCCATGAGGGACCTCCTTATCGAGCAGATTCAGCATCTTTTCGCGGATGATCTCGGCAACGATCTGCTTTTCGGGCTGGTCGGATACCATATCCTCGGGGAAGAGTGCAGGCGAATCGAAGCACTGCTCACGCAGAGTCTCTTCAAGAACTTCAAGTCCATCACCCGTCTTGGCCGACACGGGAATAACTGCAAGGAAATCGCAGGCCTCGGAATACATGGCCATTACCTCAAGCAGGGTCTCCTTCTCGACTGTGTCGATCTTATTGATGACAAGGATGGCAGGCATATCGAACTGCTTGATGCGGTCGATGAGCATCTGCTCGGGGATGCCTATCCTAGCTACGGGTTCGACCAGCAGCAGCGCTGTGTCGACATCGGTGACTGTGTCGGTGACGATCTTTACCATAAAGTCACCCAAGCGGTTTTTGGGCTTATGAAGGCCGGGAGTATCGAGGAATACCATCTGATACTCATCCTTTGTAAGTACACCGGTAATACGCGTACGGGTGGTCTGGGGTTTATCCGAAACAATAGCGATCTTTGTGCCGCAGAGGGCATTCATAAGTGTCGACTTACCAACATTGGGACGTCCTACTACCGAAAAAACGCCGGTTTTTGTTACTTCCATTTTTATTTCCTCTCTAATCCTATGACCTTCATGATCTTCTCTTCCATTTCGCGCATACGTGCCTTCATCTCGCCTTCATCAAGGTGATCGTATCCCATAAGATGAAGCATGCTGTGCACCGTGAGATAAGCGCACTCGCGCTCAAAGCCGTGTCCGTATTCTTCTCCCTGACGTCTTGCCGTTTCCACCGAAATGACCATATCACCCAGCGGCAGGCGTCCGGTCTCGGGGTCGAGATCGTATTCCACCATATCGGGCGCAACACCCTCGGTAAAATCATTCATGGGGAAGGAGAGAACATCGGTCGAACGATCGACTTCCCTCTGTTCGCGGTTGATCACATGAATACCCTCGTCGTCGGTGAGTGTGATATCGACATAGGCACGGAAAGGATAATCAAATGCGCTGAATGCAGCATCTGCCGCCCTTCTGATGAGGCCCTCAGCCTCGGCATCACGAAGATGCTCCTCGCCGAGGATATTGATCTGAAGTTTGCCGGGTCTGATCTTTCTGACTGTTACCTTTGCCATTTAAATCGCTCCTTACGGCTCATTTATCTGTCTCCGCCGTCTTTGACGTGGAATGTCTTGCCTTTTTCAAATCTTTTAGCCATCTTGCGCTGTTTTTCCTGGTCGTGCTTTTCATAAGCCTTGATGATCTTGGCTACCAACTCGTGACGCACGACATCGCGATGGTCAAGGTTGCAGATGGCAATATCCTCGATACCCTTCAGCACCGAAACAGCCTCCTTGAGGCCGCTGGTCTTGCCGTTGGGAAGGTCGATCTGGGTCACGTCACCGGTGATAACGGCGCGGGAACCAAAGCCGATTCGTGTGAGGAACATCTTCATCTGCTCAGGTGTGGTGTTCTGCGCTTCGTCGAGGATAATGAAGGCATCGTCAAGGGTGCGTCCGCGCATATATGCCAGAGGAGCGACCTCAATGTTGCCGCGCTCGAGATAGCGGTGATACGCCTCGGGGCCGAACATATCGAAAAGCGCATCATAAAGGGGGCGCAGATAGGGGTCTACCTTATTCTGAAGGTCGCCGGGCAGGAAGCCAAGCTTCTCGCCCGCTTCAACGGCGGGGCGGGTAAGGATGATCTTATTTACCTGCTTCTCACGAAAAGCGGCAACAGCGCAGGCAACGGCAAGATAGGTCTTACCGGTACCCGCAGGGCCGACGCCGACGGTGACGATGTTGTTCTTGATGGCATCGACATAGACCTGCTGGCCCAATGTCTTGGCCTTGACCTGCTTGCCTCGGACGGTTACGCAGATAACGCCCTTGCCCATCTGCGAGATCTTATCTTCCTGGCCGTCGCGCACCAGCGAAATTACATAGTTTACATTCTGTGTGGTGATCTGCTCTCCGCGTGCCGCAAGGCCAAGCAGAGCCTCGACGGCCTGTTTTGCGTGCATAACATCCAGCGCATCACCGGAGATCTTAAGCTCGGTGTCGCGGTTGACGATATTTACGCTGTATTCCTTTTCAATAATCTTGATATTTTCGTCGAAAGAGCCGAACAGATTGATTATCTGCTC
>JAFOHJ010000071.1 GCA_017421885.1 Clostridia bacterium | reverse complement strand
TCACGACGTATACGGCAAGGATATGGTCACCACCGCCTGCCGCGAGATCATCGACGAGATGAGAAGCACCCTCCTCTCGGGCGGCGACTGTGATGTTGCCCCCCAGGCCGTCGAGATGGCTGTCGAGAAGAAGCTCGAGGCCATCTATGCGCCTCACCTCCACAGCGTTATCAACGCCACCGGCGTTGTCCTCCACACAAACCTCGGCCGTGCCGTTCTCTCCGAGCGCGCCGCACGCGCCGCCTATATGGCCGCACGCAGCTACTCGAACCTCGAGTATGACATCGAGAAGGGCGCACGCGGCAGCCGCTACAGCCATATCGAGAAGCTCCTCTGCCGCCTCACCGGCGCCGAGAGCGCAATGGTTGTCAACAACAATGCCGCAGCCGTCATGCTGATCCTCTCCACAATGGCAAAGGGCCACGAGGTCGTATGCTCGAGAGGCGAGCTTGTCGAGATCGGCGGCGCATTCCGCGTTCCCGAGATCATGGCTCAGTCGGGCGGCACCCTGGTTGAGGTAGGCACAACCAACAAGACCCACCTCTCCGACTATGTAAATGCAGTCAACGAAAACACCGGCGCTTTCCTCAAGGTCCACACCTCCAACTTCAAGGTGGTCGGCTTTACCGAGGAAGTATCCCTCGAGGACATGGTGCGCGTCGGCCATGAGAGAAATATCCCCGTCATCTACGACCTGGGCAGCGGCCTTATGTGCGACCTGTCCGACCTGGGCATCTGCGACGAGCCCAAGGTCCTCGAAGCCATGAAGACCGGTGTCGACGTTCTCTCCTTCTCGGGCGACAAGCTGCTGGGCGGCCCCCAGGCAGGCATCATCGTCGGTAAGAAGGAATATATCGACCGCATGAAGAAGAACCCTCTGACCCGCGCATTCCGCGTTGACAAGATGACCTTTGCGGCCCTTGAAGAAACAATGCGCTGCTATCTCGGCAACTCCTGCGAAAAGGAGATCCCCACCATCGCCATGATCCGCCGCCCCGTTGAGGAGCTGGATCTGAGAGCCAAGAAGCTCAAGAAGCTGCTGACCGGCATAAACGGCGTTACATCGGCCGTCATGCGTGAAAAGAGCCAGGTAGGCGGCGGCTCGGTCCCCGGCGAATTCCTCGACACACGCGCAGTATGGGTAGAGATAAAGGATCTCTCGGCTGCAGTAGTTGAAGAAAAGCTCAGAAAGGAATACAGCATCATCTGCCGCGTTGCCAAGGACCGCGTTGTCTTTGACGTACGCACACTGCTGGACGGCGACGACAAGAAGATCGCCGAGGCTATCAGAAACATCAGCGAGGGCAAATAATGAACCACGTTATCATAGGAACAGCAGGCCACGTCGACCACGGCAAGACCTGCCTTATCAAGGCCCTTACGGGCACCGATACCGACCGTCTGGCCGAGGAGAAGAAGCGCGGCATCACTATTGAGCTGGGCTTTGCCAACCTCCAGCTGCCCGGCGGCATCTCGGCCGGCATCGTCGACGTTCCCGGCCACGAGAAGTTTGTAAGAAATATGCTGGCAGGCGCAGGCGGCGTTGATATCGCCATGCTCATCGTGGCGGCCGACGAGGGCGTTATGCCCCAGACCCGCGAGCACCTTGCCATCCTCTCGCTTCTCGACATTCCCCAGGGCATCATCGTTATCACCAAGTGCGACACCGTCGACGAAGACTGGGTCGAGATGGTCAAGGACGACGTTGCGTCTGCCGTCGAGGGCACCTTCCTTGAGGGTGCGCCCATGCAGGCCGTGTCTTCCTACACAGGCATGGGCCTTGAGGAGCTCAAGGCAAAGCTTGCCGAAATGGCCGAGCAGGCCAAGGGCAAGGACCTCGACCGCCCCTTCCGCCTGCCTGCCGACCGAGTATTTACTCTGGGCGGCCACGGCACCGTCATCACCGGCACCCTGCTTG
>JAFOHJ010000070.1 GCA_017421885.1 Clostridia bacterium | reverse complement strand
GCCGGTGCGGATAAAATCGGTAAGAACATCGTTTTTATTGGATGCGCATATCAGCTTTCCGATGGGCAGGCCGCTGAGTTTGGCGAAATATCCTGCGAGGATATTTCCAAAGTTTCCGGTAGGCACGCAGAAATCAACGATGTCGCCCGGATCAATGGCATTTTTATTAAGAAGCTGGAGGTAGGCCGAATAGTAATAGACTATCTGCGGTGCCAATCTGCCCCAGTTGATTGAATTGGCGCTGGAGAGAACTATATTATGTTCAAGAAGCCTTTTAGTCAGAGCAGAGTCGGAAAAGATTGCCTTAACGCCGCTTTGTGCATCGTCAAAGTTTCCTTTTACCGCGGTCACCATAACATTATCGCCCTTCTGAGTGACCATCTGAAGGCGCTGGATGTCAGATACACCTCCATCGGGATAGAAAACACATATTTTTGTGCCGGGAACATCCGAAAAGCCTTCGAGCGCAGCTTTTCCGGTATCGCCGCTGGTGGCGACAAGGATGGCGACAGTGTGGCTGCTGCCGCATTTTTTAACCGATGCCGACATAAGATATGGAAGTAGCTGAAGAGCAAAATCTTTGAATGCGCAGGTGGGACCATGGAAGAGCTCGAGCACATGGGTATCGCCATCTAGGGTATGAATGGGCGCGACGAGAGGACTGCCGAAAGAGGAATAGGCCTTGCGGCAATATTCCAGTAGCTCTTCTTCGGTAAAACCGGGAAGGAAGGGAAGAATGACCCTGGCTGCCAGTTCGGGATACGGAAGCCCCTTCATGTTCTCGATTTCGGCAAGAGAAAAATGAGGGATCGAGTCGGGTATATAGAGTCCGCCGTCAGGCGCAAGGCCTTCCATAATGGCTTCAGCAGCCGTGGCGGTGAGGGCGCTGTTTCTTGTGCTTACAAAACGCATATCGGATATCTCCTTTTATTTGTTTTTGTAATATAAGTATATCACCCGGCCAACTGTGCTGTAAATATAAAAAGAAAACCGGAAGGCCAGTTAAGGCCTCCCGGTCGGAGTTTCTGATATGATGTTTCAAGCTTTAAAATTAGAGCTTGGAAACGATCTCCTGTGTATCCATAGCGATGACGAGCTCTTCGTTTGTGGGGATGACGAAGACCTTAGCCTTGGAGTTAGCGCCTGTGATATCAACTGTGCCGCGAACTGCGTTCTTAGCAGCGTCGATCTCAACGCCCATGTACTCGAGGCCGGAAGCGATCTTAGCGCGCATCTCGGGAGAGTTCTCGCCGAGGCCGGCTGTGAAGACGATAGCGTCTACGCCGCCGAGAGCAGCAGCATAGGAGCCGATGTACTTCTTAACGCTGTAAGCGAAGACATCCAGAGCCAGCTGAGCTCTCTCGTTGCCTTCTGCAGCAGCATTGTCGAGGTCACGGAAGTCGGAGGAAACACCGGACAGACCCATAACGCCGGACTTCTTGTTCAGCATGTTGAGGACCTGAGAAGGTGTCATGCCTTCGTTGTTAGCGATGACTTCAACGATAGCGGGGTCGATGGAACCCGAACGTGTGCCCATGGGAACGCCTTCCAGAGGTGTCAGGCCCATGGATGTGTCGAAGCACTTGCCGTCCTTAACAGCGGCCATCGAAGAGCCGTTGCCGAGGTGGCATGTGATGATCTTTGTGCCTTCAGCACCGCCGAGCAGCTCAGCAGCCTGAGCCGATACGTAACGGTGGGATGTGCCGTGGAAGCCGTAGCGGCGGATGCCGTACTTCTCATACATCTCATAGGGGATAGCATACATGTAGGAGCTCTTGGGCATGGACTGGTGGAAAGCTGTGTCGAATACAGCTACCTGGGGAACGCCGGGCATGACCTTAGCGCAAGCTTCGATACCCATCAGGTTTGCGGGGTTGTGCAGGGGGCCGAGAGGGATGCACTCCTTGATAGCCTCGATAACAGGCTCGTTGATGAGAACCGACTCAGAGAACTTCTGGCCGCCGTGCAGTACGCGGTGACCGACAGCGTCGATCTCCTTCATGCTGGCGATAACGCCGTTCTTCTCGTCTACGAGAGCATTCAGAACTGCCTCAATAGCTTCACCGTGTGTAGGCATAGCAACGTCGATAGCGTTGATAGCTTCCTTGCCCTCTACCTGGGGCTTGTAGGTGAACTTACCGTCGAGACCGATTCTCTCGCAGAGACCCTTAGCCTTGATCTCCTGTGTCTTCATGTCGAACAGCTGATACTTGAGCGAAGAGCTGCCGGCGTTGATAACGAGAATATTCATTTCAAACACACTCCTAAATATTATTGATTTAAAATTTGCTTTCATTTATAATGACCATAGCAAACTAATTTTACAACATAATTTGCGTGTTGACAACAGTGTTTTGGAGAAAAAATGAAAATTTGCGGTATAGTTACGGAATATAATCCTTTTCATAAAGGACATTTGTACCAGATCGGGAAAACAAGGGAGATATTGGGCGAGGATACGGCCGTCGTCTGCTGCATGTCGGGTGATTTTGTGCAGAGGGGCGAGGCTGCCCTTCTCAACAAAAATCTCCGTGCCGAAATGGCTGTGAGAGGAGGGGCCGACCTTGTTCTTTCTCTTCCCCTGAGATGGAGCCTTTCTTCGGCTCAGGGATTTGCCGACGGAGCCATCCATATCCTCAATATGGCAGGGGTCGACCATATCTCCTTCGGCGCGGAGGATGCCGATATCGGTCAGCTGACCGAGCTGGCCGAGCTGATCGCCGAAAAGAGCGTCATTGACGGCACCATTCAGCATATGGAAGAAGGTCTTCCCTTTGCTCTTGCACGTGAGCGCGAGCTTTATAAACGCATCAAAGAACGTTCGGCTCTTATTTCAAAGCCGAATAATATTCTTGCCATCGAATATATACGTGCCCTCAAAGAACAGGGGTCTAAGGCTGTACCTGTTGCCGTAGGCCGTCTTGGTGCCGACCACGACGGCGAGGAGGCATCGGAGGGTGTTGCATCGGCATCGCATATCAGAGAGCTTATCCGAAGCGGAAGCTTTGATGAGGTCGAGGGATTCATGCCGGCATCCTCTTTTGAAATGATCTGCCGCGCCGAAGAGCAGGGTGTCCTTATGGACGATCTCTACAGGCTCGACTGCGCCATGACAGCGGTGCTTTCGCGTATGACGGCCGAGGATATGGCAAAGCTGCCCGATGCTGCCGAGGGCCTTGAGAACCGCCTTGCCGAGGCGGTCAAAAAGGGCCGCACCTTCGGCGAGATATGCGATATCGCCAAGACCAAGCGATATGCTCATTCGCGCATAAGAAGAATGCTTTATTGCGCATTTCTCGGTATAGAAAAGCAGGAAAAGAGCCTGCCCGGATTCTCGCGAGTCCTTGCATTTAACGAACGTGGACGTGCTGTTCTCTCGCGGCTTGAACAGCGTGAGGATTTTACCTTCATTACCAAGCCTGCGGCGGCCAAGTATTTGAACGACAAAGATAAGGCCGAGTTCGAGCTTGAGGCGCGTGCTGCAGATATATATGATATGGCATTGCCGGCGTTTACCGAGCTTAAAAAAGGCCGCGAATGGGTCCAGGGCGCCAAATATATTAGATAAACAGAATGTCACGGATCGTTCACGATCCGTGACATTTTTATTGTTATTTGAAGAACTTGTCGATGGCAACCGAAAGATCCTCCAGCACCTTGCGGTCGCCGCTTTCAACGGCCTCGACAACGCAGTGGTCGATGTGATCCTGAAGGATCATCTTGCCGATATTATTGATGGCCGACCTGACGGCCGAAAGCTGGATGAGCACCTCGCTTTTTGAAAATATATCACTGTTGACAACTGTTCTAAACTGTTATATACTGTTTGTGACGGAGGAGATCATATGACGATAATTATCAACAATTCCTCGCAGGTACCTATATACGAACAGATAAGCCGCAGGGTGAAGGAGCTTATTGCTTCGGGCGAGCTTATTGAAGGAGCGCCGCTGCCCTCGGTGCGTATGCTTGCAAAAGAACTTAAAATAAGTGCCCTTACTGTTAAAAAGGCCTATGACAGCCTTGAACAGGAGGGATTTGTGACCACAGTCCACGGCAAAGGCAGTTTTGTTGCCGGAATAGGCCGGGGCCTTCTTGACGAGCAGGCCAGAAAAGAGCTGGAAGAAAAGCTCGAGGAGGTGACTCGTCTGGCCTCGCGCATCGGCGTCAGCAAAGAAGAGCTGCTGGGACTTGTTAAGTTGTTTATGGAGGAATAAACATGCTTATAACCATGAAAGATGCCGTAAAGACCTACGGCGATTTCAGGATGAACTGTTCTCTCGAGCTTGATGAGGGACGCATAACCGGCCTTATCGGCCGAAACGGCGCGGGAAAGTCGACGGCTATGGGGGCCATACTGGGCCTTTTCAGGACTGAGAGCGGCGAAATAACCGTGCTGGGCAAAAGGCCGCAGGAGCTTATGCCCGACGACAGACGAAGGATCGGCGTTACCCTGTCTGAGGGAGGATTCAGCGAATATCTCAAGGCTGAGGCCATAGCATCTGTATATGAAGCCATGTATCCCGGCGTCAGCAAAGAAAAGTTTCTGGAAATGCTCAGGAAGAACTCTCTTCCTGCCGGCAAACAGATCCGCGAATATTCAAAGGGTATGAAGGCCAAGTTCCGCCTTATCTGTGCTATATGCCATGCGCCCGATCTGCTCGTTCTCGATGAACCAACCTCCGGCCTTGATGTACTGGCCCGCGACGAGGTGCTTGATATGCTGCGTGACTACATGGCCGAAAAGGAGGGGAGGGGGATACTTATAAGCTCCCATATCTCGTCCGATCTTGAGGGGCTGTGTGACGACCTCTATTTTATAGATGGCGGTAAAGTGGTGCTCCATGAAGATACCCACCGTCTGCTGGGCAAGTACGGCCAGTATTAGTCATTGTGAAAATTATGCGGTTGCCTTTGTGATTTATGAGTAAAAAAATCAGCATTATTAGCTGATTTTTTAATTCTATTAAG
>JAFOHJ010000069.1 GCA_017421885.1 Clostridia bacterium | reverse complement strand
TTTGCATTTGCGATCATGCGAAGCCGCATTTCCATGGCTTCAAAGTTGTCGGAAATAAGTGCAGCACGTTGAGAAGAGGTCTTATCACTAAAAAAAGCTTCGGGTAAAGGTAGAGATTCCTTGTCAGCGGTGCTGAGGCTTGGATGATATATGTGGCTTAATGATGCGCCCATAATAAGATATGCCGCAAAGGACAGGCAGCTACGGAACAGTATGACGAAGCATCGTCGGAGGGTCAGTCGTCCGGAACCTGTTCCTGCGAGTAACGGCCAAAGGTACTGAATTAGAGAAGCGGCGATCAGAAAAATAACTGCGTCAACAGCATTGCGGTATAATCCGTTCAACGAGAGACATCCTTTCTTTCTGAGTAATATACAGCAGGCTCATGTACTAAGAATGTCATTTCTGTGAATGTATTGTTAAAAGAAACTTAATTAAAAGTTCGAATATTTAGCTTGATAAATCAATGAAAGATGGATATAAAAATATAAAAAAATTCTAAACAAAACCGGGTGAGTGAATTGAAAGATAATAATGTAATACTGCCTGCATAAGAAAAGACGGACACATTGTCGTGTCCGTCTTTTCTTATATCGGCCATTATCGGCAGAACTTTTCAATATAGTTTTCGTATGCCTTCCTGATAACCTCAACAGCAGCTTCGCGATTGAATACTGCCTCGACCTGAGCATCCTTATCGGGCTCGAGATGCTTGTACACACTGAAAAAGTGGCTGATCTCTTCTGAAATATGTGCGGGAAGCTCGGAAAGATCTTTGTAACTGTTATACATTGGGTCTTCAAAGGGGATGGCAAGGATCTTTTCGTCGGTAGCCCCTCCGTCGCGCATGGCAATATATCCGACAGGATAACATCTGACAAGGCTCAAGGGGCGGATTGGTTCGCTGCAAAGAACCAGAACATCAAGAGGGTCGCCATCGTCGGAATAGCTTCTGGGGATGAAGCCATAGTTGGCAGGATAGTGGGTAGAGGTGTAGAGGATTCGGTCTAGGCGAAGCGCTCCGGTCTCCTTATCGAGCTCGTATTTATTCTTGGAGCCCTTTTCGATCTCGATAACTGCGAGAAAATCTTCGGGATGCATTCTCGAAGGTTTGATGTCGTGCCATAAATTCATATATATCAACTCCATTTCATTATCATGTTAAATTATAGCATGAATTATGCATGGAGACAATTATTATGAGCTGAAAAAATTGTGGTTAAATAAATTGATGCCGAAATGAAATGGATTGTTGTCTTTTCTGATAAATCATGGTATTATTTAAATATCCTTGTTTATAAAAGGGACAAATAATGTGGAGGAATAATCTCATGGAAAAACTCTTTAAGGTCAAAGAGAATGGTTCGACAGTAAGAACCGAGGTCCTTGCCGGTTTCTCGACGTTCATGACGATGGCATACATCGTTGCTCTCAACCCCAATCTCCTGACCAACTTCAACACAGGCTCGCCTCTGTGGAATGCTGTATTTATGGCAACGGTCATCTCGTCGGCTATAGGTACATTTGTAATGGCTTTTGCAGCCAACAAGCCCTTTGTAATGGCTCCCGGTATGGGCCTCAACAGCTTCTTTGCGGTTGTAGTTGCCAACATTGCGGCTATGACAGGTCTCAGCTATGAGGCTTCGTTTAATGCAGGTCTCTGCATTATTCTGGTCGAAGGTATCGTTTTTATAGTCCTTACCTTCCTTAAGGTTAGAGAGAAGATCGTCGAGGCTATTCCTCTTGGTGTGCGTATCGGCATTTCGCCGGCCATCGGTATGATGCTGCTGAACATCGGCCTTGGCTCCAATGCAGGCGTTTATTCCGAGACAGGCGGTCCCTTCTATATGCTGGGCACATTCTTCACAAACCTTACTCCTTCCATCACAAAGGAGGCTATGGGTTCCGGCTGGAGCACAATGCTTCTGTATATAGTAACAACCTTCATCGGTCTGTTCCTCATCGTTGCACTTAACTATAAGAAGGTAAAGGGTTCGGTTTTGTTTGGTATGCTGGGCGCATCCATCGTATATTGGATCGGCTGCTTCATGATGGGTAATAATCCCTTCGAAGCGCTTGCAACAGCATCCTGGGCACCTCCTTTTGCTGATATGTTCTCGATGACATTCTTCAAGTTCGATTTTGCAACTCTTATGGAGATCGGCTGGCTTTCTGCTGTTATGCTGATCGTCACATTCTGTATGATCGATATGTTTGATACAGTCGGCACACTGGTCGGTACAGCTTCCCGTGCCGGTATGGTCGACGAAAAGGGCAATATGCCCAACCTGCGCGAGGCTCTCTTTGCTGACGCTGTTGGCACAACAGTCGGCGCGCTGACAGGTACATCCACAGTTACAACATTTGTAGAGTCGGCTGCCGGTGTAGAAGAAGGCGGACGCACAGGTCTCACAGCCTTTACAGCAGGCATGTGCTTCCTTGCATGTATGTTCCTTTCTCCCATCGCTGCGCTGGTTCCTGCTCCCGCAACATCGGCTGCACTTATCTATGTTGGCGTACTGATGCTCAGTGGTCTTAAGAATGTCAATTTTGATGATGTTTCTCAGGTCCTGCCCACAGCTCTGATGCTGATCGCAATGCCCGTAACCGGTTCTATCGGCCATGGCATCGGTCTTGCTATCATCGCCTACACAGTAACAGCTCTGCTGACAGGTAAGAAGAGCGAGATATCGGGTCTGACATATGTTCTGGTTCTGATGTTTGTCTGCAAGTTCTTCCTGGTAGTATAACAGTTTTATAATTGATCAGGGATCCGGCATAATGCCGGATCCTTTTTATGTTGGAAAAAGAAAATCCCATCTGCAGATGCAGATGGGATCGGCTTTTTTATGAGTATCAGTCGTCCTGTTCCTCATGGTTCCAGAAACCAAGCAGGCGGAAGTAATACATCTCATTCTCGAACTGATAGAGGGCTGTGCGTGTGTCAATGGTGTTAAAATCACCCGAGAGATCGATGAAGATAAGGTCATCGGGGTGGCCATCGCCGGCTACCTTACGGCGCAGACGCATATTTTCGATGTTGAGCTTTGCTTCGGCCAGAGTCGACAGAGCCTGAGTAAGGCTGCCATAATGACGGTCGACAGCAAATGCCAGAGTCATGCGGTTGCAGTCTTCGGGAACAACAAGATTCTTGGAAAGGAAGAAGAGGCTGCGGCCATCGTTGGGGCGGGCGCTGGCATTCATGAAGATATCTGTGTTATAGAAGGTGAGGTAAATCTGAGCAAGGTCAAAGTCCTTGTCGCAGCCGAGAACGGTGCGTGCGACCTTGCCGTCCTTGAGCATCTGAAGCGCTTCGTCATTTGAGTCGCAGCGGATAACATCGCATCCCAGCATCTGAGAAGCCTCATCAGCATACTTGTCGATGCAGGCAACGGGGCCTTCGGGCAGAGAATCGGTGATAAGAGACTCGTGGGCAGGGGCGACGTTTTCTGTGTGCTTGAGGATCCAGCGGAACTGCTGGCCACGGTCCATGCGGAGCAGGGAATACCAAAGAGAATTAGCCTTAAGGCTCAGCTCAGGGCTGAACTGGGATACTACATGCTGGATATATTCGCGCTCGGTTTTAGAGTCATAGACTTTTTCGTCCATGGAGAGCTTTGCTTTAGCTACTTCGGAGGATATGTCCATTCTTCTGACAAATGCCTCGACCAGAGCTTCATCGCAATTAGCTATAACATGGTTGAGCAGATTTAACTGGTTCATAAAATCATCCTTTATTTTTTCAGAGTTTTGGCTGATAATATCATATCTCAAATATTTTGAAGATGTCAATTCATTATAATTTACAAAAAAACACCTCTGTGGTATAATCTTATATACTAATCTGCACCGAAATAATTTCTAAATTGTAAATATATTGAGTTGGAGGAAAATAAAATGAAATTCATTGACTTCAGAAGCGACACGGTAACACATCCTACCGAGGAAATGCGCGCTGCTATGGCTGCTGCTATCGTAGGTGATGACGTTTACGAAGATGACCCCACTACCAATGAGCTTGAAGCCCTTGCAGCAAAGATGTTGGGCAAAGAAAAGGCTCTTTTTATCTCTTCGGGCACAATGGGTAACCAGCTGGCTATCATGGGTCAGACGAAGAAGGGTGACGAGATCATTGTAAGTGCCGATTCACATATCGTTACACACGAAGCTGGTGCTACCGCTCTTCTTTCCGGAGCCAATGTATGTTCGCTTTATTTTGAAAACACAGTTCCCGATGCAAAAATGATCGAAAAGTCGATCAGAACAAAGAATGTCCACCATCCTGACACAGCTCTTATCTGCCTTGAAAATGCGCTTGCAAACGGTCATGTTGTTTCACTTGAGCGCATGGCTGAGATCCGCGAGGTCTCGAAGAAGCATAATATCCCAGTACATCTCGATGGTGCCCGCCTGTTTAATGCGGCGGTTGCGCTTGGCGTTGATGTCAAGGAGATCACACAGTATTGCGACACAGTCACATGCTGTCTTTCCAAGGGCCTGTGTGCTCCGGTAGGTGCTATCCTTGCCGGCTCGGCCGAGTTTATCGAAAGATCGCGCCGCAACAGAAAGATCCTCGGCGGCGGTATGCGCCAGACAGGTGTTCTTGCAGCAGCTGGCATTATTGCTCTTGAGAAGATGACAAAGCGCCTGCATGAAGACCATGCAAATGCAAAGTATCTTGCCCAGAAGCTCAGCGAGGTTCCTTATATTCACTGCGACCCCGAGGCAGTAGAGATCAATATGGTATTCTGCACATTTGACCAGCCCGAAGAAAAGATCGCTGCAATGGCAGGCAAGCTGCTCGAGAAGAATATTAAGGTCGGTGGATATGAAGGCGGCCCCGTTCGCTTTGTAACAAACAACGATATCACACGCGAGCACATCGATCTGTTGGTAGCTGAGATCCAGAATTGTTTCTAAAATAGTCTTTTTCGCGGGATAAGATAGACAAGACGCGAAACTTGTGATAATCTTAGGAGAGAACAGAAGCGGCAGGAGATGTATCCTGCCTGCTTCTGTTGTCTAAAATTATTAATATTCAGGAGATAATAGAATGAAGCATAAGTATACTTACAGCACAATCGGCAAGGGCATCTGCACCCCTACATTTATTTTCCATATCGAAGATGGTGTTCTTGTTGAACTCGAGATGCCCCGCCGCGGCTGCGATGGCAACCTTAAGGGTATTGCGGCTCTTGTTAAGGGCATGCCTGTAACAGAGATCATCGATCGCTGCAAGGGCATCAAGTGCGGCCCCAGAGCAACATCCTGCCCCGGCCAGATCGCCGAAGGCCTTGAACTTGCAATGCAGGCTATCGCAAAGGGCGAGTGCTAAAAAGTAATTTTAACCGAAAGGCAAGAGAATAGATTATGGTAACAGTAAGAGAAATTCTTCATCAGCACGAAGAGTACCTCGGCAAACAGGTTTCTCTCAGCGGCTGGGTAAGAACATCGAGAGACGTAAAGGCATGTGCCTTTATCGAGCTCAACGACGGTTCTGTCATCAAGAACCTTCAGGTAGTCGTTCCTTCCGAGAGCGCATTTTACAAGCTGGCCGGCTCGCTTAATGTCGGTACAGCCGTTACAGTTAAGGGAACACTCACAGCTTCTCCCAATCCCCAGCAGCCTGTCGAGCTGACAGCCGACGAGGTCCTGGTAGAGGGCGAGTGCCCTGCAGATTATCCTCTGCAGAAGAAGCGCCACACAATGGAGTATCTGCGTACAATTCAGCATCTCCGTCCCAGAACAAACACATTCAATGCAGTATTCCGCATCCGCAGCGAGGCAGCATTTGCTATCCACAGCTTCTTTAACCAGCGCGGATTTGTTTACGCACACACACCCATCATTACATCCAGCGATGCTGAGGGTGCAGGCGCAATGTTCCGTGCAACAACAATGGATATGGATAACGTTCCCAAGAATGAGGACGGTTCTGTAGACTATACAAAGGACTTCTTTGGCACCAGCACAAACCTGACCGTTTCGGGTCAGCTCGAGGCTGAGGTATTTGCACTTGCATTTGGAAAGACATATACATTCGGTCCCACATTCCGTGCTGAGCGTTCCAACACAACACGCCATGCAGCCGAGTTCTGGATGATCGAGCCCGAAGTCGCATTCAACGACCTCGCGGCTAACGCACAGCTGGCTGAGGACATGACAAAGTATGTAATCAACCATGTTCTTAAGGCTTGCCCCGACGAGATGGAGTTCCTTAACAAGTTTGTTGACAAGGGCCTCATCGAGCGTCTGAGCAAGATCGCCAATGAAGAGCGTTTCGGCCGCATTGATTACACAGATGCCATCGAGATCCTCAAGAAGAACAACGATAAGTTCGAGTTCCCCGTATTCTGGGGCGCTGATATCCAGACAGAGCATGAGAGATATCTTTCCGAGGTTGTTTTCGGTAAGCCTGTTTTCGTCATGAACTATCCCAAGGAGATCAAGGCATATTACATGCGCCTTAATGACGACGGCAAGACTGTTGCAGCTATGGACATGCTGGTTCCCGGCATCGGCGAACTGATCGGCGGCAGCCAGAGAGAAGAACGCCTCGATGTTCTTGAGAAGCGCATGGAAGAGTGCGGCCTCAAGGCAGAGGACTATGACTGGTACCTCGAGCTCAGAAAGTTCGGCGGCGTTGTCCACTCGGGCTACGGCATCGGCTTTGAGCGTCTTATCATGTATCTGACAGGTATGGGTAACATCCGTGATGTTCTGCCTTTCCCCAGAACAGTAGGCAACATCAGCATCTGATGAATATTTTTCAGGGGGCAGCTTTGCTGCTCCCTGAGGTTTTGCTTTTAATAATTTGGCGAGGTTCGTATGGTAATTGGAATCGATATAGGCGGAAGCACGACAAAGATCGTAGGGTTCGATGGTGAAAACATCATATCTCCCTTGATGGTCAAGGCCAGCGATCCCAAAACCTCGGCTTATGGCGCCTTTGGCAAGTTCCTGCTTGAAAATCAGCTCGAGCTTTCGGATGTAAGCCGCATAATGGTCACGGGTGTGGGTTCCAGCTTTCTGCCCAAGTCTATTTATCAGATAGACACTAAAAAGGTTGACGAGATAACTGCTGTCGGCCTTGGAGGAAAGTATCTTTCTGGTTTTGATAAGACTGTTGTTGTCAGCATGGGCACTGGTACTGCCGTTATAGGTGTTAACGGAAGTGATATTGCTCATATCGGCGGAACGGGAGTAGGCGGCGGCACGGTCATCGGCATCTGTGACAAGCTTATCGGCGTGAGAGATATCGAGCATATCATGGACCTTGCCTCGGAAGGCGATCTTTCAAACATCGACCTTACCATCGGAGATATTTCTTCCGAAGATATCTCAAATATGACGGGAGCCATCACGGCTTCCAATTTCGGTAAAGTCTCTGACATTGCCACCCCGGCCGATCTTGCGCTGGGAGTTCTCAATATGGTTTTTCAGACGATAGGCATCGTTGCAGCGCTGGCAGGCAGGAGCCGCGGAATGACCCGTATCGTGCTCACCGGCAATCTGTCAAAAGTGCCTGTGGCCAAGAGGATATTCAGGGATATCGAGACACTCTATAATGTAGAGTTCTTCATTCCGGATAATTCCGACTATGCCACAGCGATTGGTGCGGCTATCTCTGGTATATAAAAACGTTCAATCACTATTAAGGAGAGATGAATAACATGGATATTCTCACAGCAAACAGAGAAGAGTTGTTGGCTCTTCAGACAGAGCTTAAGGCTCAGTATGACGATTGCTGCGCAAAGAACCTGAAGCTCAACATGGCTAGAGGCAAGCCCGGCGCTGACCAGCTCGACCTGAGCCGTGATCTTCTGACAGTTATCAGCACAAACGAAGACACAATCTTTGAGGGTACAGACCTCCGTAACTATGGCGGCCTCGATGGTATTCCCGCATGCAAGGCTCTGTTTGCCGAGCTCCTCGGCACAAAGCCCGAAAACATCCTCATCGGCGGCAATGCTTCGCTGACAATGATGTATGACAACATGATGCGTCTGTGGGTATTTGGCGACTGCAACGGCAACACACCCTGGAGCAAGCAGGAGAAGACAAAGTTCCTGTGCCCCGTTCCCGGTTATGACCGTCACTTTGCTATCTGCGAGCAGCTTGGCATCGAGATGATCCCTGTTCCCATGAATGCTGACGGCCCCGATATGGATATGGTAGAGAAGCTGGTTTCCGAAGATGCTACAGTTAAGGGCATCTGGTGTGTTCCCAAGTACTCGAATCCCAGCGGCGCCGTTTACTCCAACGAAGTTATCGAGCGTTTTGCTGCTCTTAAGCCCGCTGCACCCGACTTTAAGATCATGTGGGACAACGCTTATGTAGTCCACCACCTGACAGACGAAGAGATCGAGATCCTCGATATCTTTGAGGCTGCAAAGAAGCACGGCAACGAAGACATGATCTTCATGTTCGCTTCCACATCCAAGATCACATTCCCCGGCGCTGGCGTAGCTTGCATGGTCGCTTCCGAGAAGAACATGAAGTGGACTAAGAACCTTCTTAAGGTTCAGGCTATCGGTCCCGACAAGATAAATCAGGCTCGTCATGTCAAGTTCTTCGGTAATGCCGAAGGTGTTAAGGCTCACATGAAGAAGCATGCTGCTATTCTCGCTCCCAAGTTCCAGATGGTCCTCAATATGCTCGAAGAGAACCTTCAGGGCACAGGCGCTTCCTGGCTGGCTGCTAAGGGCGGTTACTTCATCAGCTTTGACATGCCCGGCTGCGCAAGCCGCATCTTTGAGCTCTGCAAGAATGCAGGTCTCGTTATGACAGATGCCGGCGCTACATGGCCCTATGGCAAGGATCCTCAGGACAGCAATCTGCGTATCGCTCCTTCGCTGCCTCCTGTTGAGGAACTGAAGGAAGCTATGAAGGTCTTCTGCATCTGCGCTAAGATGGCTGCAGTTGAGAAGAGACTGGCTGAGTAATTTAACAGATTTAATTTAAGGCTCCACCGTTTGGTGGAGCCTTTTTTAATCTCTTGACAAAATGCGTCTAATACATTAGACTACAATCAAATAAGTCTAATGCGTTAGACTACGAGGAGGGCTATTATGGCGGTACCTAAAATATATGAGAGTGAATATCGTTTCTGCCTTATTCTATGGAAGCACGAGCCGATAAACAGTACACAGCTGGCCAGGATATGTAAGGAAGAGCTGGGGTGGAGCAGGACTACGACCTATACTGTCATCAAACGTCTGAGTGACAGGGGAGTTGTTAAAAATGAAA
>JAFOHJ010000068.1 GCA_017421885.1 Clostridia bacterium | reverse complement strand
CAGAAGGAGCTTTATAAGATCGTCCGTGAAGCTATGGATATCTCCAAAGATAAAATGCGTCCCGGCGTATCCATCCGCGAACCCCAGCAGGCTGTCATCGACTTTTATAAGAAGGCGCTGCGCACCATCGGCCTCATAACCGACGACAGCGAGGTAGGAAAGTATTACTACCACGGCGTATCTCACTCGCTGGGTCTTGACACCCACGACCCCTCCGACCGCCTTGTTTACGAGCCCGGCATGGTCGTTTCCAACGAACCCGGCCTTTATATCAAGGAAGAGGGCATAGGCATCCGTCTTGAGAACGATATTCTGATCACAGAGGGCGAGCCCTGTGATCTTATCGGTAACAGACTGCTTGACATTGACGAGATCGAAAATATAATGAATAGATAGAGGATATAATTCTCTGTTAATATTAAAGGAGAGATTCAAAATGCAGAAGAATGAACTGACCGTCAAGTACGGTCTGGTATGGGATGCTCTTGACGAAGCTCAGCGCGCCGAAGTTATGGCTATGGGCGAAGACTACAAGGCATTCATGGATGCAAGCAAGACAGAGCGTGTCTGCGCTGACGAGATCGTCCGCCGTGCTAAGGAAGCCGGCTTTGTCGACCTCAACACAGTCACAGAGCTCAAGGCAGGCGACAAGGTTTACAGCCTCGCACGCGGCAAGAACGTAACTCTCGCAGTTATCGGTAAGGAAGAAGTTGCAAAGGGTGTCAACATTGTTGGCAGCCACATCGACTCTCCCCGTCTCGACCTCAAGCAGAACCCCCTCTATGAAGACGGCGGCATGGCTCTGATCAAGACACACTATTACGGCGGTGTCCGCAAGTATCAGTGGGTAGCTTTGCCTCTGGCTCTTTACGGCGTAGTTGTTCTGGCTGACGGCTCTATGATCAACGTAAGTGTCGGCGACGACGAGAACGACCCCGTATTCTATATCAGCGACCTGCTGCCCCACCTGGCTGCCGACCAGAACAAGAGAACTCTGGCTGAAGGCGTTGCCGGCGAGGAGCTCAACGCTATCGTAGGCACACTGCCCATGGGCGAAGAGAAGGAAGAAGTACGCTTCAAGAAGAACGTTCTCAAGATGCTCAACGAGAAGTATGGCATGGTCGAGGAAGACTTTGTATCGGCTGAGCTCGAGTTGGTTCCCGCAGGCAAGGCTCGCGACGTAGGCTTCGACCGCGGCTCCATCGCAGCTCACGGCCACGACGACCGTGTATGCGCTTACACATCGATGCAGGCTCTGTTCGAAACAACCGAGTGCGAGAAGACAGCTGTTGCTCTCTTCGTTGATAAGGAAGAGGTCGGCTCCAACGGCAACACAGGTATGCACTCCCGTTATTTTGCCAACGTTATCGGCACAATGATCGAGCTTCAGCGCGGCACATGCAACGGCTTCGACATCGACCGTGCAATGGCTAAGAGCGCACTGCTCTCCTCCGACGTAGCTGCTGCTTTCGATCCCAACTATCCTTCGGTTGCCGATCCCCGCAACACATCTTACCTCGGCAAGGGTGTTACCATCGTTAAGTACACAGGCTCCCGCGGTAAGGGCGGCTGCAATGATGCCAACGCTGAGTTCGTCGGCAAGGTACGCAAGATCATGAACGATGCAGGCGTTATCTGGCAGACCAGCGAGCTGGGTAAGGTAGACCAGGGCGGCGGCGGCACCATCGCCTTCATTCTGGCTAACGCAGATATGGACGTTGTAGATATCGGCGTTCCCGTTCTGTCGATGCACGCTCCCTTCGAGGTCATTTCCAAGGCTGACCTTTATATGACAGCCAAGGCATACAAGGCCTTCTATCTGAGCAAGTAAGAAACATATTCTCCAAAGCCATCCTTCGTAACTGAAGGATGGCTTTTTTAAATAGATTGACTCAAAATAGCAGTTTATCTTATAATTAAAATAAACAGATGAAATGTTTTGGCTATCAGAGGCGGTGTCTTTGATGAAAAAGAAAGAAGTAACCGGACAAAAAACATTTGGCACTGACCTTTGTTTTGGTATGTGGAATCTTTATTATTATGTTGATGAGTATATTCATATAGTGATGAAAGGGGGAGTACTGCTTTGATCATCACATCAAAAGATGATATGAAAGCTCTTGTTGAGGAATGGGGATTTCTGCCGCTTTTCAAAAACGGAGTATACAACTTTTCGGCAGAGGAGCTCACAAGGCCCGACCTCTGGTTTTCTGACGAAGCCGACGGCCCATGGGAATGGAAGGGTCCTGTGATCCGTGAGACCGGCTGCGCATATGGCAAGCTGCTTAAGAATAAGGCGATGTTCGTCAGCGCCCGGTGGTATCCCGACCTTGCCAATATCAGACGCAACGGATATGATTTCGATTCACGGTGGGAAGAGGGCCTTGCCCCCAGGCTCGATAAGTATGTTTATGATGCCCTCGAGCAGGGCGGCCCCATGCTGTCAAAGACTCTTAAAGAGATGTCGGGCTTCGGCAAGGACGGGCGAAAGGGGTTTGATCAGGTCATAACCCGCCTTCAGATGCAGGGATATATCGTTACCACCGATTTCGAGTATCAGCTCGACCGAAAGGGCAAACCTTATGGCTGGGGCATTGCGCGATATGATATTCCCGAGCGGCATTTTGGCAGGAGCTTTACCGAACGGGTGTATAAGCGCGAACCGGAAGAATCGCGCGAGCTGCTGCTTGAGTATCTCGGCAGGCTGTTTCCCGAAACTCCCATCAGGCTGCTCAAAGGTATAACAGGATAATTTATATTTTGAAAATACAGGAGGAAACGACATGATCCAGGAAAAGATCACCTATTTTGAAACTCCCGGCCCCGCTAACACAGCCGATGCACTCAAGCTGGCAGTAGAAGCGGCAAGACAGTATGGCATCGAGGATATCGTCATTGCCACCACAGCAGGAGGAACAGCGAAGATGATGGCCGACGAGATAGAGCATGAAGGCCTTCATGTGACTATCGTTGCCTATGCCTACGGCCAGAAGGAACCGGGCACAAACCCCATGCCCGCAGAGCTGCGCCGTTATCTGATGGATAAGGGATTTGATGTCATCTCGGCAGCTCATGCTCTCAGCGGAGTGGAACGCAGCATGTCCACTACATTCGGCGGTGTATATCCCACTGAGATCATCGCTCACACCCTCAGGATGTTCAGCCAGGGTACAAAGGTATGCGTCGAGGTCAGCGCAATGGCCTGCGATGCAGGCTGCGTGACAGGCGGAAAGCCCATCGTTGCTGTTGCGGGAACGGGCTCGGGTGCCGATACGGTGCTCATTCTCCGACCTGAGGTGTCAAGTAAACTGCTCAAGACAAAGATTGATCGCATCATCTGTAAACCTATTATAAAATAGTAAAAGTACAACTTATTCGACTCCCCGGAACGACGTAAAAAGTCGTTTCGGGGAGTTTTTTGCGTTCCAGTTACATCATCTGGAAAGTGGAACGCAAAGACTGTTTTTGAAATTTAGCGTTCCTTGTTAATAACATGATTTTGGAACGCTTAAAGAACGCTTTTGGAAAACTTTTAAAATATTTTTGAAAAAGGAACGGAAGTGGAACTTTATGGGAACATCAAAGGAACTTTATGGGAACAAGTGAGGAACACCACATGGGTATAATGTAGACATAACAACAAAGCGATGGAACGCCGGGAGGTAAACAAAATGATCCCGAAAATGATCAAAATCATCGCAGAACACACAGGGCGAAATATTTCGGAGATCTATCTCGACAGCACCTTTGATGAGTTGGGCATAGACCTGCTGGAAGAGGTGGAGCTTCTCATGAAGCTGGAGGATATCGTCGATGTGGAAATAGAAAATGCACAGCAGCTTGTAACTATATGGGACCTGTTTGTGGCACTCAACAAGGAGTTTAGAAAATGATAGGCGAATCCACAATTATTAAACAGGCCCTTGCAATCACACTCTGCATAGCTCAGATAGGTTCGGGTAACGTAAATGGAACGGCGGTTAAGATCAAAGAGGCCGAAAAACCTCTGATACAGATAGAGTCACTGGCCGAGGAAAAGGTCCAGCAGACGGTCGTAGAAGAGATCGTTCTTGAATCGCTCAAGGAACCTGCGGTATATGTTCCTCAGGCAGGAGTTGCTGAATGCGTTTACTGCGGAGGAAACGGACACGATGAAATGGGATGCCGAAACAAAGTGATCGATGCCAGCGAGGCACGAGGCGCCATAGGCCGCTGGGTTATCCCCGAAGTGGGAGTTGACGTTGCGGCATTCGACAGCAGCTCGCAGTCGGTCGTAGATGCACCCGACAGCGCAGGCCTCTTTTACGCACTGGGTCAGCACCTGGTAGCCGACCATAATTACCAGGGATTCAATGCGATCAAGAATTGCAGAACCGGCATGGAAGCCTATCTTGAAACCAGCGAAGGCCGACAGACCTTTATCTGCACAGGAATAACCACCGGAACCAATGTGGGAAACGACATTATAACAAGTGACGGCCGCTCGATCTCAAAAGTCAATCGCGGCGGATACACCTGCTACACCTGCAACGAGAACAGAAGCAGCGTGACCATAGTATTTTTTACAAAGGCATAAACAAGATGCCTGGAAAGGAGAAGCACAATGAAGACCATGCTTAAAAGGATCGTGAATATCGTTCTTGCAGCCGCCATCATCATGGCAACAGTCGGAACAGCGGCAGCGGCTTCGGTCAAGGTATCGGTGGCAGGCGCAAAGAAAACAGCCCAGACCTCCAAAGTTGATACACAGTACTTCTCCCTTGACACCGAAAGCAGAAACGACGGATACATCAGCATTAAATATAACATAAAGACTGATAAAGATATCCGCGTTTATATTTATAAGGACAACGAGTTTGATGTGACCGGCATCACATATGAGCAGGGTTGGAAGACTCTGGGCCTGACAAACGGCAGCGGCACATACACCATCAAGGTTTATGAGCATGCATACGACAACCTCTATTACAACCGCGGCCAGGCCGACGTTATAGTCGAAGCGGTCGACCCTATCAAGCCTTTCATGGTTTCTAATCATAAAATCAATATCTGTTCTGCTCCTAAGACGGAAGCTGCAGCAGCGTCCATCACCGCAGGCTGCGTTTCCGTTAAAGAACAGATAAACGCCATCCACCGTTATGTGGCCACCGGGATCACATACGATTACAATAGAAAAACCGATGCTCAGAGCGGCGCTCTGGCCTTTGAAGAAATCGACCTCGACGCGATCCTTGAAAGGAAAAACGGCATCTGTATCGACTATGCGGCTCTTATGTGCGGAATGCTCCGCAGCCGCGGAATTGCTGCCAAGATGGAGTTCGGATATCTGGCAGACGGCAAATATCATGCGTGGGTCAAGGCTTTCGATCCCGAGATAGGGTGGGTCAGATACGATCCCAGTACATATTCGGTAGGCTATCAGATCAACCTTGCTTGGGTTGAAGCCTATATCTCAAACGATGCAAACTATGTAACCGTTACCGAGACTTTCTAAACTTTTAATAAAATTGACAATAATTATGCTGAAAAGTATTTAGTTCGGTTGACTAAATACTTTTGGCATATTAAAATATATTTAACTGCAACTTCCTGTCGGAATATACCGAAGGATGAAATATATCCGCAAAGCAGGAGCAATCATGGGTAAAATTTTGGGAAATGTAGAAGAGATACTCAGCCGTCACGTGACCGGTTTCCACGAGTATATTTTAAGCGGGCCTGTTCATTTGGCATATGTCAGTAAGAATCTCTGCGATATGACAGGATTCACATCTGAAGAGCTGCTGGATGAGAGTGAGGATCACTATGCCGATCTGATCCATCCGGCCGACCGCGAAGTATATTCTGAGTTCATCCACAAACTCGAGAGAGGGGAGAAGTCTGTCTCGACCGAGTACAGGATAGTGGACAAAGAAAGACACGTAACCTTTGTAAGTGATACAGCTACAACGCAGAAAATGGAAGACGGAACCGTGGTTGCGTATTCTGTTCTGAGCGATATTACTCCGCTCAAGAACGAGAATTATGACCTGCGATTCCTTAATGAAACAGTTCCCTGCGGTTTTATAAAGTATACTTGCGATAAAAATCCTAGGATCACATATGTCAATGAGCGCATGCTTGGTATGCTCAGATTCCCCAAGGTCGGCGAGGGATTGCGCGAGCTGGTTGAGATGTGCAGTGACAATATATTTATGCTGTTCCCCCCCGAGGAGAGGCCCAAAATGGCCGAATTCCTTGAGAGGGCTTCTGTCACATCTAAACCTGTTGTCGGCGAGATCAGCATTTTAAGATGCGACGGCACACGCGGTCGCTTTTTCGGCTGGATAACAAAGGTGAAGAATGAGATCAATGTTGATGAGTTCCAAAGCGTTCTTATCGACGTAACCAAGGACTATCATGCTCGTAAAGCCACCGAGCGCGACCGCTATCTTGCGGCGCTGTCCGATGTATACGACAAGATTTTCGAGTGCGACTTCAACGAGCAGATCGTAACATATATCCATGGCCATCAGCGCAGCCCCTTCGGCAGGATCAAGGGCATTCCCATGATCCTCAACGATGCTACAAGGCAGTGGGTATATAACACTATTATAGAAGAGGACTGCGAGCGTGTTCTGTCCTTCCTGCAGGATGGTTTTGCCAAGCGCGGCAGAAGCGAAGACGGCAAGCCTCTCAGCATCAGGTTCAAGGCCATATCCTCTTATGGCGAGCTCAAACAGTATGCCGGCATATTCCTTAGGGTAAGTTCGAGCAGAAGCCTTTTCTGCATCAGATATGACTTTGATGCAAACGAAACCAATGCACTCAAGGCTCAGTATGAGGCTCTTAGAGGCAATGTTCAGAGCTTTTTCAGGCAGTTCTCCGACGGTATGGTTGCCTTTGAATATGAAAACGGCTATGTAACACCCCTCTACGGCAACGACAATGCCTACCGTTTCTTCAAGTATTCCGAAGAAGAGTGGAAGCAGCTTTACGGCAAACCCAATAAGCTGGAGGACTTCGTTTCGAGGACCGGACTGCCGGTAGAGGCATTCTATAAAATTCTTGAGGTCGGCGAAGCCGAGTTTACATATATCAGTATGTATACCGGCCTGCCTCAGAGGGTAAAGGCCGTATGCTCGGAAAAAACCGTCGATGGAAACGGCCCAAGATATATCCTCCTTTACGATATTAAGGAGAGTCCGGCCCCCAAGGCTCCTCTCGAGCCTCATCTGCAGAAGGTCGAGAGAGAGAAGGCGGGCAAAAAGATATATATCCGCACCTTCGGCTATTTCGATGTATTTGTCGACGACGAGCCGGTGGTTTTCCGCAGCAAGAAGTCTAAGGAGCTCATGGCTCTGCTTGTCGACAGGCGTGGCGGTTTTGTAACGGCCGAGCAGATCATCAGCAGCCTATGGGAGGACGAGGATGTCAACCCGGTCACCCTGGCGCGATGCCGCAAGGTGGCTCTGAGGCTCAGGAACACCCTCGACGAATACGGAATCGGCGACATTGCCGTTTCGGTAGATGGAAGGCGCAGGGCAGTAGTTGAGAACTTTGGCTGTGACCTTTACGACTATCTTTCGGGCAAGCCCGAGCACGCCAATCTGTT
>JAFOHJ010000067.1 GCA_017421885.1 Clostridia bacterium | reverse complement strand
GGTGGGAACACCCTCATGAGCCATGTGGAGTTCGCCTGCGTCGGTGCCGATGCCGGTGAAGACTTCCAGCTGATAGGGAATATTATTTTCCTTGGCTACCTTCTGCAGCTTGCGGCGAACAGCAACGCTGGAGATAAAGCTGAAGTCCATGGCTTTGATGCCGGGACCCTTGCCAAGGCATACCATCTGGTCCATCATGCTCTCGAATGTGTCGCTGGCAGCTGTTGTGTCGATCGACAGGGCAACATCGGCATGAATGGCATGGGAGGCTGTTCGTGCGCCTCTGAGGCCGACTTCTTCCTGAACCGAGAAGACAAAGTATACTGTACCTCTGACCTTCGAGAAGTCCAGTTCCTCGATGATCTTGGCCTGGATAGCGCAGCCTACCTTGTCGTCAAAGGCGTGGCCCATGGCGCGGCCGTTTCCGAATTCTTCATACTGTGTGCCCCATACGATGGCGTCGCCTATCTCGATGCCCATAGCTTCAGCATCGGCCTTGTCCTTGGCGCCTACATCAATGTAGAGATGGTTATAGGGGCGGATCATGTCGGCCTTGTCGAACTTGCGCATATGAGCCGAGATGAAACCGATCAGACCCTTTACGGGTCCCTTCTGTGTGCATACGACCACCTTTTCGATGGGGAGGATACGGTCGTCATTGCCGCCGATCTTCTCAAAGCGGATAAGGCCGTTGTTCTCGATCTTCTTAACGATGAATCCGACTTCGTCGGAGTGAGCCGAGATCATCAGTGTGGGGCCGGGCAGGCCGCCGTCCATACGTACGATAAGGTTGCCGAGACCGTCGACATGGCACTCGCTGGCCTTGTCTTTAAGACGGTCGCGCAGATAACGGATAACATCATATTCGTGGCCGCAGGCCGAGGGGATGGATGTAAGTGTTTCGATGAGCTTGTTCATAATAACAGTCTCCCTTTATATATTTTACCTATTTTGATTATACCATGTCCGACAATAATATTAAAGCAGTTTACAACAGATTTGTAGATTTTGCGCGCATCCAATGGTATAATATAAATGTTAAAGGAACCATCCACGAACAGAAGGAGTTCATAATGAATATATACAAGCCAATGAATGACAATCAGGAGCCTTCTTCGGCTATTTCCGCTGAAATGATGAAGGAGTTTCTCCGCGAGATGCAGGTCTATCGCTCAGCCATCAAGGAGATGAAGACCAAGCTCGAGAATCTTGACGACAGTTTTCATGTCCATTATGAGTACAACCCCATCCACCATATCGACACCCGCCTCAAGAGTCCTCAGAGCATCGTCAAGAAGCTCCATAAGAAGGGCAAAGAGGTAAACCTTGAGAATATGCGTGAATATGTCAGTGATATTGCAGGTGTCCGCGTTATCTGCAACTATGTAAATGACCTTGAAAAGGTTGCCGAGATCCTTCTCGGACAGGATGACGTTACCCTCATCCGCCGTAAGGAATACCACCGTATCCAGACCCCCAACGGCTATCGCAGCCTTCACCTTGTTGTGTCGATCCCGGTATATCTTGCCTATGAGAAGCGCGATGTAAAGGTAGAGATCCAGATCCGCACCATTGCCATGGACCTCTGGGGCAGCCTTGAGCATGAGCTCAGGTACAAGAACAAGTCGGGAGCCGAGGTGCCCGAATATCTCTCTGACAGGCTCTATCACTGCTCGCAGGTGCTTAAAGGCATCGACGAAGAGATGCAGGAGATCTATGACGAGATCAAAAAACTAAGCGACTGATGCAGAAGCACCCCGTTCATCTGAACGGGGTGCTGTTTTTTAGTTCTTTCTGAAATATGCAATGCCAATAGCGCCGGGGCCGACATGTACGCCGATAGTCGGTCCGATGTGATCTGTGACCGCATTATCAGAGATAAAATCCTTACCAAGTTCAGCTATGAGAGGTTCCAGCACCGAGGGATCACAGCCGGTGTAAGCAAGGGAAGAGGGGCGGCTCATATCGGGCTTTCCAAACCCCTCAGCCGTTGTGTGGAGAAACCTGAGTGCACGTGCTGTGCCGCGCTCCTTGCCAAGAACCTCGATAACACCGTCCTTAAGAGTGATGACAGGCTTGATGCCAAGAAGACCGCCCGCAATGGCTGCTGTTTTGGAAAGCCTGCCGCCTTTGTGAAGATATTTGAGGGTGTCGATAACAGCAAGAAGGACGATCTCGTTCTTTTCATATTCGAGAGACTTAGCGATTTGATCACCCGTAAGGCCCATATCGCGGAGCTGAACAGCGCGTTCGACAAGAATGCGCTGGCCAAGGGTGGCCGAACCCGAATCTATGATATAAATATTCTTTTTGGGGAATGACTGCGCTGCGATCGTTGCGCTCTGAACTGTGCCGGAAAGTGCCGATGCGATGAGAATGACCACGATGTCATCTTCGGGGCAGGAGGCAAAAAGCTCTTCAAATCGGGCCACAGAAGGCTGGGAAGTTGTAGGAAGATCTGCTGCAGTTTCGAGTTTCTGATAGAACTCGTTGCCGGTCAGGCCGAAGGAAGCGGTGTATTCTTCTTCGCCAAACATGACCTTCATGGGAGCCGTGCCGACTCCCAGAGCCTTAGCCTCGGCAGGGTTCAGGTCAGCTGATGTGTCTGTGATTATTTTTACACTCATAAGTTACCTCTTTATATTCTAAGGAATATCTGCTGCATTTATTATGGCCCATTGGGGGCAGTATACGCAGTTAAACAGAAAAAAGGAGCGCTGATATCGATCGGTGCTCCACATAAATCTCAAAACTTTATAAAATGATAACCTAGAATTATAGATAAAGTCAATTAACAGACCGTAACATCGCATAAATATTTTATAAACGGAGTTTTTTAAAGCCTATGATGAACAAAAATAGAGTTTCTTTAAAATATACTATTTAAATGATGTTTTTCTTTACAGTCGAAAGTTTAGATGCTAATATTGAATAAGCGACAGGTATTTACTTTCAAATATACAGAAAGCGAGTGTATCATTATGGATATCAGAAAAATGGCTCATGAAGTTCAGGAAAAAGTAGTCGCATTCCGCCGCGACCTTCACCAGAACCCCGAACCCTCTCTTAAGGAGTTCAGAACAACAAAGCAGATCGCTGCAGCTCTCGATGAGCTGGGCGTTGAATATCGTCTTATCAATCCTACCGGTGTCATTGCCGAGATCCACGGCACAAAGGGCCCCGGAAAGACAGTTGCCCTCCGCGGTGACATTGATGCTCTTTCCATTCAGGAGCAGACAGGCCTTCCCTTTGCAAGCCAGGTTCCCGGCATGATGCATGCTTGCGGCCATGATACCCATGCTTCCATGTTGCTGGGCTCGGTAATGGTCCTCAATCAGCTTAAGGACCAGTTTGCCGGCACAGTGCGCTTTATCTTCCAGCCTGCCGAAGAAGTCGGTGCAGGTGCCGCTTTGGCCATCCAGCAGGGCTGTCTTGAAGGCGTTGACGGCATTTATGGTGTACATATCGGCGCTCAGAAGAAGATGGGCCTGCTGACAAGCTCGGCCGGACCTCACCATGCAGCTGCCGACAGATATGTCATCAAGGTAACCGGTGCTGCCTGCCACGGCGCAGGTCCCCATAAGGGCCGTGATGTCACAGTCTGCGGTGCAGCCATCGTAATGGCTCTGCAGACGATGGTCAGCCGCGAGTTCAACCCCATGATCCCCATTGTTGTCACAGTCGGTTCCTTCCATTCGGGTTCCCGTTTCAACATCGTTTCGGGCTATGCCGAGCTCGAGGGCACAATTCGCTCTATCGATCCCGAGGTCCACGATGCTATCCCTGGTGTTCTTAAGCGCATTGCCGAGGAGACTGCTGCCGCTTACGGCTGCACAGCCGAGGTAGAGTATGAGATCCTCACAAATGTACTGGTCAACAATGCTGAGATGGTCGAAAAGGGCATGGCTTCGGCACGCAAGATCACCGAGTTTGTCGAATACGACACACCGGGTATGGGCGGTGAGGACTTTGCCGAGTATACCAAGGTCGTTCCCGGCGCATTCTTCAGCCTTGGTGCTGACGGCGATTACCCCGGCCACAGCGACCACTATGTTGTAAATGAAGACGCGTTTGAGGTCGGTGTTGCTTTCTATGCTCAGGCAGCATTTGACTTCCTTACAGAGGAATAATATCACTTAAGTTAAAAAGCCTCCCTTCGGGGAGGCTTTTCTTATAAGCTTTAATTATATGAAGTCTAAGGGAGGAAAGGGACTTGCCGCGGTGAGGACAATAAAATACGCGAGTATATCAAAACCGAGGTCCTGCACCTTGAAAGAAATTAAAAAGATCCGGCCTGTGTTAAATCACAGGCCGGATAATTTTTTGTTTATTTGACTGTCTTTTCAGCTGCCATGACAACATGCTTTGCCAGAACAGCGGTTGTGACCGAACCTACACCTGCAGGAACAGGTGTGATAGCCGAAACAACGGGCTCAACTGCGCCGAAGTCGACGTCGCCGGTCAGCTTGCCCTCAGGTGTGACATTGATGCCTACATCAAGGACTACCTGGCCTTCGGAAACATGGCCTGCGCCAACAACGCCTGCCTTGCCGGCAGCAGCGATGAGGATCTCGGCCTCAGAACAGGTCTTGGGCAGTTCCTTTGTGCGTGTGTGGCAGATGGTGACTGTGGCATTGCGCTTGAGGAGCAGCATTGCAACCGGCTTGCCGATTACATTGCTGCGGCCAAGAACAGTGGCCTTCTTGCCTTCGATCTCGAAACCGTAGTGGTCGAGGATCTCGATGCAGGCCTGAGCTGTGCAGGGGGGATAACCCATGCCGCTGCCCGAGAAGATGCCGGCCATCGAGCCTTCGGTAATGCCGTCCATATCCTTGGCGGGATCAAGAGCTGCGCACACCTTAGCCTCATTCAGATGCTTGGGCAGGGGGCGGAACAGCAGAACGCCGTGGATGGAGGGATCGTTATTAATGCCCTCAATGGTCTCCAGCAGATACTGCTCGGAAACGCTTTCGGGAAAGATAATGCGTCTTACATCGATACCGCAGCTGCGGCAGCGCTTGATGGCGCCCTTTTCGTAAGAGATATCGTCGCCGCGGTTGCCCACGCGAACGATCATAAGTGTGGGAACAACGCCCTTTTCATGAAGAGCAGCTGTCTTTTCGGTGAGAGTCTGAACGATGGCCTTTGCAACGGGCAGACCCTTAAGAAGCTGTGCCATAGGTTATTACCTCCCGGTTATTTTACCAGTCTGCCGCGAACTCCTGCAAAGATCTCGTCGGCGAGGGGAACATACTTGTCCAGCATGGCATTGGCCTCGATGTTGAAGGCCTCGGCCATCTCGCGGTCGGCCATGGACTTGGTATTGATGAATACATTGAGGGATGCACCCTTGAGTGCCGATGCACAGAGGGTAGCGCCTACGCCGGCATCGCTGATGGCGATGACCGAACCCTTGGCGGCATATTCCTCAATGAGGTCGATGGCGCGGCAGCAGCAGCGCATGATCTCCATGGGAACTTCACATGCATCCTTGAGAACAACAGCCATGACCTCAGCTTTATGGGCCTTTTCCTCATCGGTGGTTGTGGGCAGGCCATATGCCTTGGACAGGGGCTCGAAAGCCTCGGCATCCTTGTCAATAAGGGCCAACAGCTCATCCTGAAGAGCAAGGCTCTTTTCCATAAGGGCCTTGATGTCCTCTTCAACGGCGGCATACTTCTTTTTGCCGACGGTCAGCGAACCGACCATGCATCCGAGAGCCGAGCCAAGAGCGCCGACCAGAGCCGAAGCTCCGCCGCCCCCGGGAACGGGGGCTTTGGTCGAGAGCTGAGCAGTAAAATCGGTTACAGAAACATTTGTAAAGCTCATAATAGTTTACCTGTAATAATAATTTTGAATATAGGGGTCCCCGAAAAATCGCAGATTTTTTGGTGGAGCGCCAGGGCGCGACCGGCAGGAAGTCCGGCCGAACGATTTTCGGTGATTCATTTACCGAAAATCTATTTGATTGAAAGGGGTACCCGGAAAATCGCAGATTTTTTGGGGATTAGAAAATGCCGCTGATGTTGCCTTCGGCATCAATGTCGATCTTTTCGGCAGAAGGAACCTTGGGCAGGCCGGGCATTGTCATGATATCACCGGTCAGAGCAACTACGAAACCTGCACCTGCCGAGATCTTGACGGAACGTACTGTGATGTTGAAGTTTCTGGGTGCGCCCAGCTTCTTCTGATCGTCAGAGAAGCTGTACTGTGTCTTGGCCATGCAGATGGGGCATGTGCCGAAGCCCATGTCCTCAAGACGCTTGATCTCGCGGGAAGCTGCAGCCGAGAAGTCGACATCGTCAGCGCGATAGATCTTCTGAGCGATAGCGCGGATCTTATCCTTGAGGCCCATTTCGGATGTGTAAACATGCTGGAAGTTGTTGGGCTGCTCGCAGAGTCTTACGACTTCTTCTGCCAGAGCGACACCGCCCTTGCCGCCCTTGCCCCAGACTTCACTGAGAGCGACGTTAACGCCCAGCTCGCGGCACTTGTCCTCGATGAGCTTGAGCTCTGCCTCTGTGTCGGTGGGGAAGCGGTTGATGGCGACTACTGCAGGCAGACCAAAGACCTGTGTGACGTTCTCGATGTGCTGCAGAAGGTTGGGAAGGCCCTTTTCGAGGGCTTCGAGATTCTCAGCGCCCAGATCGGTCTTAGCTACGCCGCCGTGCATCTTAAGAGCCTTGACTGTGGCAACGATAACGACTGCCGAGGGATTGAGGCCGGCCATGCGGCACTTGATGTCGAGGAACTTCTCAGCACCAAGGTCAGCGCCGAAGCCTGCTTCTGTTACGACATAGTCAGCAAGCTTGAGGGCTGTCTTTGTAGCGATAACGCTGTTGCAGCCGTGAGCGATGTTGGCGAAGGGACCGCCGTGGATAAGAGCAGGATTGTGCTCAAGTGTCTGGACGAGGTTGGGCTTGAGTGCATCCTTGAGGAGAGCAGCCATAGCGCCTGCTGCATTGAGCTGGCCTGCTGTTACGGGCTGATTATCTCTTGTATAGCCGATGATGATGCGGCCGAGGCGCTCCTTAAGGTCGGTAATGTCAGAAGCAAGGCACAGAACAGCCATTACTTCGGAAGCAACTGTGATATCGAAGCCGTCTTCACGGGGAACACCGTTTGTGCGTCCGCCGAGGCCGTTTGTGATGTTTCTCAACTGACGGTCATTCATGTCGACTGCACGTCTCCATGTGATGCGGCAGGGATCGATGTTGAGGGCGTTGCCCTGATAGATATGGTTGTCGATCATTGCAGCCAGCAGGTTGTTTGCTGCGCCGATGGCGTGGAAGTCGCCTGTGAAGTGAAGGTTGATGTCCTCCATGGGGATTACCTGAGCATAGCCGCCGCCGGCAGCGCCGCCCTTGACGCCGAATACGGGGCCGAGAGAGGGCTCGCGAAGTGCGACGATCGACTTCTTGCCGATCTCACAGAGAGCGTCGTGGAGACCTACCGATGTTGTGGTCTTGCCTTCGCCGGCGGGTGTGGGAGTAATAGCTGTTACAAGGATCAGCTTGCCGTCTTCCTTATCATTGGGGAGCTTATTGATATTGATCTTAGCCTTGTGGTTGCCGTAGAGCTCGAGGGCATCTTCGGGGATACCGGCCTTGTCAGCGATCTTACCAATGTGGAGCATTTCTGTGCTCTGAGCGATCTCAATGTCGGATTTGTAGGACATAATTGTTACCTCCTGTTATTTGTGGGGCTTTTGCCACTTAAGTTAACATACTTTATATCAAAAAATTGATATCTGATTTAGTTTGTGCCGTCTTCGTAGAGAAGGGTCCTGAGCTTGAACACCCAGAACAGGCAGAAGGCCGCTGTCAGGCCAGTGACGATAAGGATATTTACATTTGTCATACCCATAACGCCAAATAAGGTGATTGCGCCATTAAAAATAGCATGAAAAACAGCTGAAAGTCCGACTGTGATATATTTGCCGGTTCTTGCGCTGTGCATGGTGAGAAGAGACAGAAGAAGCATAATGGGCAGAACGAACAGCCTTTCAAGTCCGGTCATGACCATCATGAAGGGATCGACTGCGCCACCCTGCTGCGAGAAGTTGAGAAAAATGATAAATACATTGAAACCAACTGTGATAAGCGCCTCTACGGCCCAGTGTCCGAAGCCCAAAGCAAGGGCATCCTTGTATTTCATATTTCTGCTGCCGAGATAATATCTGCATATCATAAGGCGGGATGCCTCTGATACAACACCCAGAAGCAGAGCTGAACCGAAGATCATGGCAAATATGCCTGAAGCTACGAGAGAGTTCGAGATCTGATTGAGGAAGGGCAGAACACTGAAAAGATAGAGGGCAACATATGTGTATGCGCCTGCGAGGAACTGCTTTGTATATCCCTCCTCATGGTCGAGAAGGAAAATAAATCCGCCTGCAGGCAGGAGCACCGTTACGATAAGCGTGAAAAGACAACAGATAAGATTCATAGGGGGACCTCTTTGTGAAAAAATGCTTTACCCTTTCAATATACCATGAAACTGCTTTTTTGGCAAAGGGTAACGAGAAAAGTATGGAAAGAGTATGTAAAAAGTTAGGCGATTGCCGAAAGGATAAGCCTGAATATAGAGGGGAAGAATGCGATGACGCCCAGCATACGCCAGATCTGGAGGATGGCAACGTTAGGGCCGTCGGCACCGACATCACTGGCGATAAGAGCCATTTCCGATGCGCCGGCCGGAGCCGAGCAATATAGGCCGGTCAGCAGGTCGAGCTTGCATACCTTGTGCAGCAGCCATCCGAGGCCGAGGCACATAGGGAAGAAGATGACCAGCATGAGGATCACATTATACCACATGGAAGCGATGAGGGTGACTGTTGCCATTGTGATCTTAGCGCCGATAAAGGAGCCCGAGATGATCTGAGCTGCCTGCTTGACTCTCAGGGGGATGAAACCGATGCCGAAGACCAGCTTGCATATGCTTACGCCCACTACCGAGAAGAGCATGGTGCCGCCGGGGAGACCTGACTTATATCCCAGAAGACCCGAAACAACGGCAACGGCGATGGTCTTGAAAAGAGCCATATACTGCTCGCGTGTGAGAGGATCCTTTTTCTTGGCGGCCTTCTTTTTGCGTCCGCCATATTCGAGGCCGCACAGCTTGGGGATCATGATGGGGAAGCTGGAAATGGCAAGTGCCATTCGGCACACCTGAAATACGCTGACGACCGGCGAGTTGGCACCCATATCGTCGCTGATGATGGTCATATCTGTCATGCCGCCGGGAGCGGTGGCAAAGAGGCAGGTGGTCAGGTCAAGGGGAGAGGTCATATAGAGCACTCCCGCAACGGTAAGGTTGATCACCAGCATGCCAGTCAGCAGGAAAACAGCTGCGGGAGCCACCTTTTTGAGCTGGCCCAGGCTTTCTCTTGTCATGGTGGTTCCGATATATCCGCCCGACACCATCTGAGCGCATACCTTGAACCAGGGAGGAATGACCTGAAGGTCGGTTACTACGGTGAATATAGCTACCGAGATCATGGCACCAAGCATGGCGCCTGCCGGAAGTTTTAATTTAAGCCCGATGATGCCGCCGGTGGCTGCAATGGCCAAAACAAGAAAGATCCACATAAGCTATTCTCCTTCTAATAGAAAATACCAATTAAAACAAGTATACCACGAAATCTTAAGTAATTATATTCAGCATCATGCATATTTTTTACGAGAACTTTATGTGCATAATAACAAAAGCGGGCCTGCATGATGCAGGCCCACCGATGAAATATCATACTTTATAGCTTTCGAGGTTTTCGGAATAGCGGAGAACGGTCTTTTCAACCATTTCGCCTGTTCTGAGGAAACTGTCGAGGAATACGTGCTCGTTTGTGGTGTGGTTGGCGAAATAACCGGTAGCAAGGCCGACGCTCTGAAGGCCGTTATAGTTGAAGCGGTTGGCATCCATGCCTCCTCCTCCGGCTTCGGGGTTGGCAGCCACACCCATGTCGGCAAATACATCGCACATGAGTCTTACCGATGCGCTGTCGGCAGGTACTTTGAAGCCGGGCGAACCAAGGCTCCATTCAGTCTTGATCTGAACGCCGAACTCTTTACCTGTCTTTTTGCAGTGCTCTTCAAAATATGCGATATAGTCGAGCAGCTTCTGCTTATCCAG
>JAFOHJ010000066.1 GCA_017421885.1 Clostridia bacterium | reverse complement strand
ATAAAAAGTGTGTAAAAGATGGAATTAAACTATATCGAATTAGAGAAGGTTTACCGTCCCTCGATGACAGTTCTATAGACTATGTTGTTCAAAGGTATCAGGAAGATCTCTCAAAAATACTTGAACTTCTATTAAGTGAAATCACCGAGGCCAATGTAGATATCGACCTTAAGAGAGATAATATTGTCATAGAAAATTTTCGGGAACATACGGAAAAAGAAACTTCTTTATTGCTTTCTAATCCAGAGATAGTGAAAGAGTGGAATTACGAAAAGAACGGTAATTTAAAACCAGAGCATTTTGTAGCTAATAGCAATAAAAGAGTGTGGTGGAAATGTAGCAAAGGGCACGAATGGCAAGCAGGGATTGCCACCCGTAACAAAGGGCACAAATGTCCATATTGCTCGGGTGTAAAAACTATAAAAGGCACTAATGATTTACAAACTGTTAACCCGATATTAGCCAAAGAGTGGAATTATGAAAAAAATCAAGGATTAACACCTGCGGATGTTATGGCTAATAGCGGAATAAAAGTTTGGTGGCGATGCAGTCGAGGACACGAATGGCAAGCAACTATATCGAACAGGAATTATGGAACAGGTTGCCCCGCGTGCTATAAAGCGCAAAAAGGGCAACGACAAATAAATATGTATGACGCCGATACTTTTGCATTCATTGCAACTTTTGATAGTGTTAAGGCTGTTTGCGATTACTTAGGTTTAGATAGCAAAAAAGCGAATGGCACCATCTCACGCGTGTGTAGAAGAAAGCAAAAAACGCTAATGAAAAAGTATGTTTTAAGGAATGCCGACGATGATGAATTTAGCAAATAAGATTTACCGTTGAGCAACAATGTGAGAGTTCGAATTCATGCGCAAAAACGGTAAAAATATCTTTTTTGTAGCCCATAAACAACAAAAAGTCACCTTTGTCATATGACAAAGGTGGCTTTTTTATATTGTCAGTTCACATTCGCGCGCCATACTCTCCTGAGCGGCGCAAGGCTCTCCTTCTCGAGGACGAAGGCCTCGAAATAAGCCGCGCCCTCCGCTTCGAGCGATATGACCTGCGGCTCGGCATTCAGCATAAGAAGCTGCGATGCACAGTCCAGCATCTTATCATCTCCATTGTATGCCGCCACCATACACATGGCCTCACTCTCGCCCTCGGTGAAGGCGAAGCCGAACTCGCCATAGCCCATTATCTCCACCGTATAGCTGTGAACAGGCTCGAGATATGCATCCACACCGGTCTGCACCGGCAGGACCGGCAGCCATTCGCTCCAGGCTGTCCTATAGCCTTCCTTCTCATATTTTACTCGCCACCAGCCCTCGGGAACATCCCAGGCATACCAGCCGTCACTTCCCGTAACGGCGGGGTTGACCTCGTCCCACTCGGAGGCATTGTCCCACATAATGCCGTATTCCTCCTCTGAGGGTGCCTCGGCAAAGAAACTCTCGCGGGTATAATCCTCGCTCAGCTCGTCGAACTCGATCCAGTAGGCCGTAGCGGTAACCCCCTCCAGGGGCATAAGTGTCTCGGCATCATATACATTGCCGCTGGGGTCGTACTTCATTCGCGGCCTATAGGACATGCCGAGGATACCGCCTGCTCGCATATCATATATCGAGTCGGATATAAGCACCATTCCGCCTATCATGCCCGACAGCACAAGGGTGGGGACCGTCATGACACCGCCCGATATAACTATGGGCAGCAGGGTGGTCATCAGCATAAAAGCCATGCGGTCGGCGGCAAGGTCTTCGGCTTTTTCAAGGGCCGCAGCCTTGTCTTTAATTGTAGACGAGCGCCAGATATCCTGTTTGAGGCTTTCGGTATCGGAAATAATGCCGTAGGTATCATAGATGATGCCGGCAGCAAGGGCATAATCACCCATCTTCTCGGCAATATCCCACAGCTCGGTGTACTGAGCCGTACCTATGGCCTCATCGGGCAGCTTGCTTATCTTATATTCATAGAACTTCTCGGCTATCTGGAAGCCGATCTCGGTCGTACCCGAGATCGCGCCCATGGCTGCGGTTATGGCATCGGCATCGGTGTAGTCGAGCATGACCACATACTCGGTCCCATCGGGGCCGGGAATGATGTGAAGCTGCCAACCCAGCCTGCCCTCGAGAATAAGCTCGTTGTAGAGGATACGCGCCTCTTCGTCATCCATCTCCCTGCACTCCAGCTCCACCTGATCGCCGCTGTCGCCGGTTACAGACGAAATATCCACCACCGCTGCATTATCCTTGCCCTCGACGGGGGTGACAACGGCATTTTCCATCAGCTCTGGCTCGATATAGCTTTCCCAATCGATCTCGGTCTCGCCCGGCACTATATCCTCATGCTTCAGGGTGTATTCCACTCCAAGCTCGCCGTAATTATATTCACCGAACTGACCCTGAGCCACAAATGCCCCCTGAGCCTCGTCATACTCAGCTTCAAGGCTGTACTTTATATTGCTTACGGTGTTTGTGACAAAAAGCTTGTCTATCATATCGGCATTTTCCGCCTTTACGATAAACATGGGGCCCTCGCTATCCGATTCATGTCGGATCACAGGCCTGAGTCCGCTGTCGGCCAGCGCCTTTATATCTATAGGTTCGCTGTCCTTGGTCTGATAGAACATGACCTCGGTTATCTCGGGCGAGGCCTCGAGCCATGTGACCCTTCTCTCGGCTGTATGCACCTCGTCATCGGTATATTCGGCTCTCACCTCTATAATGCGCTCGCCCAGCGTGGTATCTATGGACAGCGCGGCGCGGTAAATGCCGGCGCGGCTCGCCTCCGTTATGCAGGCAGGTTCATCGCCGCCCTCTATATAAAGCGACACCTCACTGCCGGCAGGCGCCATGCCCCACACCTCAAGAGTGTCTTTGGATGTCATCTCATCGCATCTGAGGCTGAACAGCTCAAGGCCTCCGCAGGCAACACCAACGATCTCTTTTCTCCATTGCTCGCCGCTTCCCTTATTGGGGTCATAAAAACTCATAGACGCACATGTGCCCATCATGCCCTGCTTCTGCACATCAAGGGCAAAGGAAATCCGGCTGCTGCTGTCTGCCACATCGACAGTCAGGCTCCTCAGATCCGGATCATAGCTGTGATCCCTGCTCATCACACCGTTGAGAGTAAGAGTAGATTCGATAAGGCTGCATCCGTCAGGCAGCAGGATGTTGACGGTGCGATAATATGTCTCCTGCCAATGTGCCTCGTCGGCCTCTATGTTCACATTCACCATAGCATAGCCGTTGGAGCTGGGCTCAATGGTAAGGCTGCAGCCGGGATGTCTCAGAAGTTCTCCTTCAAAGCTGCTGTCGTTGCCGGTAACGGCAAAGGGGACATCGTTTTCGATGCAGTACACGGTGGCCATGCTGTCGCGCTGGGTATACACCGTGAGATTAGGGCTGTCCCAAAATACACCATAGCCTATTTCGGTCACCCCTGCGGGAACGGCAAGACCGATAAGACTCTCACATTCAGAGAATGCCTGCTCGCCTATGCTCTCAAGGCTTTCGGGCAGGATTATCGATTCAAAACAGCTTCCGGTGAAGAAATCGGGGAATATCTTTGTAACGCCCTCGGGAACGATCATGGTCTTAAGGCTGGTGCAGCCTTCGAAGATTCTGCCGCCTATTCCCAACAGCTTTTCAAGGCCTTCGGGATAATTGACCGATGTTAGGCCGGTGCAGCCGCCGAACACATAGAATCCCATCGTCTTTACAGTCGCAGGGATATATACAGATCTCAGCGACACACAGTCTTCAAAGGCGTCATACATAATGGTTTCCAGCCCCTCGGGCAGGTCGACAGCTTTAAGGCTCGTGCATCCCGTGAAGGCATCGGT
>JAFOHJ010000065.1 GCA_017421885.1 Clostridia bacterium | reverse complement strand
TTATAACCGGGATTGGGTCTGATAAGGCAATGCTTGCCAAAGCCTATGAGGTCTTCCCTACCGGTCAGGCGAAGAGCCTCCATGACAAGAGCCCTGTTCTGCGGCTTGCGCCACTGCATAAGAGCGCGCTGCATGGCCTTGTCGTGAGGTGTCTTGGGAACAAACACCGGTTTCATGGTTCGGGGGTCGATCTCTGTATACCACATACATGTGGCCAACGTGCCGGGAGTGGGATAGAAGTCCTGCACCTGCTCGGGCATATGGCCGTCCTTATTGAGCCATTCAGCCAGCTGAACGGCATCCTCAAGAGTACATCCGGGATGGGACGAGATCAGATAAGGAACAAGATACTGCTCCTTGCCGTAGCGCTGATTAAGGCGGTAATACTTCTCGCGGAACTTCTCATATACCTCGATATGAGGCTTGCCCATATAATCGAGGGTGTGATTTACACAGTGCTCGGGTGCTACCTTGAGCTGACCCGAAATATGATGCTGAACAAGGTCGGTGAAGAACTCGCCGCTGGGATCCTTGAGCAGGAAGTCGAACCTGATGCCCGAACGGATGAATATCTTCTTTATGCCGGGGATCTGACGCAGCTTGCGCAGCATCAGCATATAATCGGTGTGGTCGGCATCAAGGTTGGGGCAGGCGCCGGGCGAAAGGCAGGCGCGGTTGCGGCAGAAGCCGCTCTTGAGCTGCTTCTGGCAAGAGGGGCGGCGATAGGTTGCGGCAGGGCCGCCTACATCGTGGATATAACCCTTGAAGCCGGGATGCTTTGTGAGCGCGGTTACCTCGCGGATGACCGACTCGTGGCTGCGGGATGTGACCGTTCTGCCCTGATGGAAGGCCAGCGAGCAGAAGGTGCAGGCGCCGAAGCAGCCGCGGTTGTGGGTGACCGAGAACCTTACCTCCTCGATGGAGGGAACGCCGCCCATCTCGTCATACATAGGATGAGGCTCGCGGACATAGGGCAGCTCGGCTACTCTGTCCAGCTCCTCGCGGGGCAGAGGGATGGCAGGAGGATTTACGATGAGATATCGGTTGCCATGCTGCTGAATGACAGCCTTACCGATGACTGCATCATGCTCTTCGTACTCTACCATATTGGCCCTTGCATAGGCCTCCTTGCTTTCGACTACCTCTTCATAAGAAGGGATCTCGATGCGGGGATACTCGCATACTGCGGGATGCTTTGCGATAATTGCTGTGCCGCGGATATCGGTGATCTCACTTACGGGGGTGCCCGAAGCAAGGCGGGATGCGATCTCAAGTGTAGCGGTCTCACCCATGCCGTAGACGAGGATATCGGCCTGAGCATCAAAAATAATCGAGCGGCGCACCTTGTCGTCCCAGTAGTCATAATGGGCAAAACGGCGCAGGCTGGCTTCGATGCCGCCGATGACCAGAGGAATATCGCCAAAGACCTCGCGGACACGGTTTGCATAAACCACCGTAGCATGGTCGGGACGCAGGCCTGCCTTGCGTCCGGGAGAATAGGCATCGTCGTGGCGGCGCTTCTTTGCCGCTGTATAGTGGGCGACCATCGAGTCGAGATTGCCGCCCGAGATCATAACGCCGTAGCGGGGCTTGCCGAGAGCTCTGAAGGCCTCGGGATCCTTCCAGTCGGGCTGAGCCATAATAGCTACTCTGTAGCCTGCGGCCTCAAGCACACGGCCGATCACTGTCGAGCCGAAAGAAGGATGGTCGACATAGGCATCGCCGGTGATGATAAGAAAATCATAATAATACCAGTCGCGGGCCAGCATGTCCTCTTTGCTGACCGGCAGGAACTGACTGCGATCAAAACTCATAATTACCTCTTTTTCCTTTAAAAACGGCGGCAGACACCGCCTTGATCTACCTATTATAATTAGTTTATCATGACGGGCCTTTATATTCAAGTGGAAGAGAAAGGGCGGCACTTGACAAACCCATCTTTTGCACTTACGATAAAATCATACATATTAATAATACGGAGGTCAAAACCATGGCAAAAAAGATCCTTGTTATCGACGGCAGCCCCCGCGTGGGCAAGAACACCGACCAGCTCTGTGATGCTTTCATGAAAGGCGCTCAGGAGGCAGGACATGAAGTTGTAAAATTCCGTGTGGCCGGAAAGAAGATTAACGGATGTATCCACTGCATGCAGTGCTTCAAGAACGGCCCCTGCAGCCAGAAGGACGATATGATCCCCCTCTATGACGAGATCGAGAAGGCCGACATGATCGTTCTGGCATCGCCCATCTATTTCTGGCAGATCACGGCTCAGACCAAGGCTGTCATCGACCGTATGTACGCCCTCTATGTTGCGGGCCGCTTCCAGCGCAAGGACACAGCCGCCATCTTTGTTTCGGGCGGCGATGCCGACTGCTGTGACGAGGCGGTCAGCTTCTATAAAAACGTAATCATCAACAGGCTTCACTGGAACGACAAGGGCATGATGGTATGTCCCAGAACCTCCCGTGAGGGCTTCGAGCTGGCTCCCCACCTCGAAAAGGCCTATGAATTGGGCAAAAACGCATGATATTCAAAAAGACCTCCCAAACGGGAGGTCTTTTCTTTGCAATAAATCATTTGACACCAAGTATAGCCTCAAACTCATTTACAGCAGGAATATAAACAAACTCTATAAGTCCATTGTCGTCATAAGTAAACTTAGTTTCAAATGAATGCTCGTCTACTTCATTTACTATAATGGAAACTGTAAATTTTTTATTGCCTGCAGTATCAGTTTCTTTAACGGTAACATCTTTAAGTTCGATTGATTTCACTTCATATCTTCCTGTAAAATTAAGTATTTCTGCACAAGCTAGAAGTCCTGTTGCTGGAGTATCATAAATAAAAGAATCAAAGCAATTTGTCGCAAAATAT
>JAFOHJ010000064.1 GCA_017421885.1 Clostridia bacterium | reverse complement strand
TGTCTTCGGCAGACGCCTCACCCTGCTGGCAGGCATCGGGATATACACCATTGGCAATATCCTCAATGCTGTGGCAGGCAGTCTAGCCTTCATGCTGGCTGCACGCTTCGTCGTAGGCATTGGCACCGCCGCCATCTCGCCCGTAATACTGGCCTATATTGTCGCCGAGTTCCCCAAAGAAAAGCTGTCGGGCGGCTTTTCGCTCTATATGCTCATTTCCAGCAGCGCTGTCGTATTTGGGCCTGCACTGGGCGGCCTGATAACCGAAAGCTACGGCTGGCGCACCATGATGTGGCTGTATGCCGCCATATCAGCCCTTGTCTTCGTCCTATGCTTTGCGCTGGGCAGCGAAAAGACTGTCTTCAAGCCCATGCCAAAGGACTTTGATTATATGGGCGCGGCCTTTGTGATAGTTTTCTTCAGCCTTGCCCTGTGTATCCCCTCGTTCGCTCAGAACTTCGGGGCAGGCTCCCCTCACTTCCTCGTTGTTATGGCCGCCGCGCTTATCGCCCTTGCCGCCCTTGTAACGGTCGAGCGCCGCGCCCACTCACCCATACTTCCCGGCAGCATTTTGCGGCGCAAAGGCTTTATCCTGCCGATAGCCGTCCTTTTTCTGACTCAGGGACTCATGCAGGCCAACATCACAAATGTCCTCGTCTTTGCCCGTTATGCAAGGCCGGACGACACAGTTCTGTCGGCCTACTCGGTATCTATCCTCTATCTGGGTATGTCCATAGGCTCGGTGCTGCTGGGTCCGATGGCCGACCGAAGCTCTGCAAGACGCATCCTTACCCTCGCTCTTTCGCTGTGCGGGATAGGCTGCGCTGCTCTGTTGTTTACAGATGAAAAGGCATCCTTCACGCTGATGGCCTTCTCGCTGGGTATGCTGGGACTGGGCCTCGGAGGCAGCAGCACCATTCTGATGAAGACCGCTCTTTCGGGCATCGACCCCGTAAAGTCGGGCGCCGCCAGCGGCACATATAACCTGTTCCGCGACCTCTCGGCACCCTTTGGTGTCGCGGTGCTGGTGCCCTTCTTTACCAACCGGACATCATCCCTGATCCTCTCGGGCATAGAAGGCGCTTCTGCCTCAGCATCGGCCATGCGCGGCCTTGCCTTTATAGAGATCCTGTGCGTGCTCGGCGGCATTGCGCTGGTGCAGCTGCTTCCCGAAAAGAAAGGAGATAAATAATATGCGACTCAAAGACAAAATCGTCATCGTTACTGCCTCCACACGGGGCATCGGCCTTGCCTGTGTGAGAGCCTGCGCCGCCGAAGGAGCCACCGTTTATATGGCGGCACGCAGCGAGGTGGCCGCCGAAACCGAAGCTACCCTGCTCAACGGCAGAGGCTATAAGGTGCGGTGGGTGTATAACGATGCCACTGTCCCCGAAAGCTTCGAGACCATGATCGACCATGTTGCGCGCACCGAAGGACGCATCGACGTCCTCATCAACAACTTCGGCGGCTCTGACCCCCGGAAGGACCGCGACCTTGAGCACACCGACCCTGATTTCTTTCTGAAGACCATCGAACTAAACCTCCGCAGTGTCTTTATGGCCAGCCACCACGCCGCAAAGTATATGAAAGAGCAGGGCGGCAGCATCATCAATATCTCGTCCATTGGGGGCACGGTCCCCGATATCTCTCAGATAGCTTACGGCACAGCCAAAGCCGCCATCAACTATCTTACAAAGCTAATTGCTGTCCACGAGGCGAAGCACGGCATCCGATGCAACGCCATCCTGCCGGGAATGACAGCAACCGAAGCCGTAGAGGACAAGCTCTCGGACGAGTTCCGCAGCCTCTTCCTCCGGCATATCCCGCTTGGCCGTATGGCCACCCCCAAGGAGATAGCCGATGCCGCAGTATATTTTGCCTCGGACGAATCGGCCTATACCACCGGGCAGATCCTCGCGGTTTCGGGCGGCTTCGGCCTTGCCACACCGATATACGGCGATGCCCGGGACAAAGACAGATGAAAGCAGCCTTTGGGCTGCTTTTTATTCACAAGCTGTAGATATACTTGACATTCTCGATAATCGAGAATATAATTGAGGCAGATAGATTCTCGATATTCGAGAATAGGAGGTGACGGGATGCCCCGCGCAAAGTTCAAAACCCTGACCGAGCAGATGTTTTATGTCCTGCTGTGCCTTAGAAAAGAGTGTTATGGCCTTGATATCCTCGACCGGGTTCCTCAAATGACCGAGGGACGAGTAAATGTAGGCTCAGGGACCCTCTATAACCTGCTGGAGCAGTTCCTCGAATCAGAAATGATCGTCGAGACCAAGGTGGAGGGCCGTAGGCGCAGCTACATACTGACCGACAAGGGCAAGGATATGCTGAAAAAAGAATACGAACGCATAAACGCCCAGGCAAATGACTATAAGAAAATCTTCGAAGAGGAGGACATGAGCAATGAAGGACACTAAGAGACAGTTTTTCCTGTTTAATTTTTACGACCGCACCGGCATCAGAGCCCGCCTTGAAAATGAAGCCCGCAAGGGCTGGCTCCTTGAAAAAATGACCGGCTTCGGTTGGGTGTTCAGGCGCATCGAGCCTGCCGACATCCACTATACTGTTACATATTTCCCTGGCGCATCGGCTTTTGATCCCGGCCCTTCCGACAGAGAGCTGAGCTTCCGCGAGTTCTGCGAGCACAGCGGCTGGAAGCTGGCGGCATCCAGCGCCCAGATGCA
>JAFOHJ010000063.1 GCA_017421885.1 Clostridia bacterium | reverse complement strand
GCACGACAGTATAAGGGTGACCACCACTCTTAAAGACGCATCGGACAAATATACCTTCAGCGGCGAGGCCGAAGCAGACGGGGGCATCGTCATGGTCATGCAGCCGGTGGAAAGGAATAGGGCATACGAGGATGAATGGTGGCTGTGGGAACGGATGCTGGATTCTTTGAGCGACCGCAGCCTGTATATGTATACATTTTATTCGGCCGAGCTTGAAATAGAGCTGCTGCTTGATGGCGAGACTGTCTACAGCGAGAGACACACACTTATGGAGAATGATGAGGAGAATGACCATGAAAATAGATAAGAGCTTTCTGACCGGCAGCAACGCCATGCTGGTGCTTTCGCTTCTGAGCGAAAAGGAGAAATACGGCTATCAGATCATAACCGAGCTGGCCATCCGCTCGGACGACACCTTCGTGATGAAGGAGGGCACCCTCTATCCCATCCTCCACGGGCTGGAAAAGGATGGCTGTGTCGAGAGCTTCGAGCGAACCTCCGAATCGGGCAGGATGAGGAAATATTACCGCATCACACCCAAGGGCCTTGAGATGCTCCGCGAAAAGCAGGAGATGTGGGCGGTGTTCGCCGAGAAGGTCAACGCCGTTCTGGCACACAAGCTGACCGCCGGGAGGTGAGCTATGTGAAGAACATATCGAGCCGAAGGCACTACGACTGGTGCGACCGTGCAGGCCGGCATATCATCCATCCGAAGGACAGGGACGAGGTCGTGCGCGAGCTGGAGGATCACTTTGACGAGCGCATAGCTGAGCTGACCGAGGCGGGGATGCGCTATACCGATGCGTACGACCGCTGCACCCGGCAGATGGGCGATGCCGATGAAGTGGGGCGTATGCTGGGGCAGATACATACGCCGTGGCTGAGCCTTATGGTGTCGGCGGCAAAGATGTTCATGGCGGCCTGCCTCATCGTGAGCTTCGTGCTGTTTATCGAGCCGGGAAGGCCTGTTACGATGCTTTTGATGAAGCTGACCCATCCCGAATATTTCGCATCGGAAGGCGAAGTGTATGAGCTTCAGGAGCAGGAATACCACAGGGCAGGCAATGAGGCCCTCTCGGTGGGCGGAAAAGTGACACAGGCGGAGGGCAGCGGCGACATTACAAGAGGCGATTTTCGCCTTTGGTTCGAGCGCGGCTATTATGCCGAGAGCTCAGGCGGCACCGTGCTTGTGTTTGAACTGAGATACAAAGAGCCTCCCGGAAAGGACGAGAGACCCTTGCTGCTTGGCAGCCGTGTTACCACCCTCTCGGGAGAGGAGCTGCCCTCTGACCTGCGTATTTCGGGGGCAAACAGCCTTTATGTGACGGTGCAGCTCGAAGATCCCATGCCGGTCAGGTGGAAGCTGGACTTTGGCAGGCTCGACTGGATGATGGATATTGAGGAGGCGGCGAAATGAAGCGTAAGATCAGAAAAATAGCTCTGTTTGCCGCCATCGGCATCGCTGCTCTGGTGGGCGGATGGTTCTATGGCGGATGCCCCGCCCTCAGCCCCGAATGGGCCATGAAGGATATTGAAAAGAGCCATTTCGTTGAGGATGCCGAGCTCATTCTGCTGGATGAATATGCCTTCAGCCTTGGAAATGACCTTGGCGGTGTGCGCGAGATGTTCGGAGTCAGCCGCGACGGGGAATACACCTACTGCGCCTACCTCAGAAGCAGCGATGTGCTGATCTTTAACCCCTTATGGAAGGCCTATTCTCTGAGGGCGCAGCCAAGGGGCGGACGCATCGACTATGTTCAGGGCAGCTATCTGTGGATGGACGACTGGGTGGCTCAGCCCGACGGCTCGGTGATAAATCACGGCGGCGCCAACCTGCCGGTGTATTTCTTCGATAACGAGGGCGAAGCGGCCTCGGCAGGGGCTCTGGTGCGCTGCGGAGGGATGACCTTCGAGACCACGACGAGCAGGGTGGGCGATGGCTTTCTTACCCTTTTCGGCGTAAACGGCCTCAACCGCGAGCATAAAGACGAGATAAACGAAATACTCTCGGATGTGGAAGAGGGCAGGATGGAGGCGGCAATTGACATTTATCTCTTTGACAAAAGCGGCGAGGAGATCTACCGCGAGACCCTTATCCTTAATCAGAAATAATGAAAGAAACCACCCTTCACGCGTGGTTTTTTGTTTTGACCGCCTGCGGTGATTCATGGTATACTCAAATCATAGTATGTTTTTGGAGGAGATCGCATGAAAGGTTTGATAAGAAGAGTTGCGGCGCTGGCGCTGGTGCTGGTAATGACCGTGCAGCCGGCAGCTGCGCTGTATATAGACGGCGTGTATTTCTGCCCATGTCTGGGCAGGTACAGTTACTTCTTCAAGGACCTTCCGGTGCTGCTGGAGGTAATTGAAATGGAGGAGCCATCGAAGCTCAGTAAAACCAATTATCCTGATATTTACAGGCAGATGTATTCGGTCATCACCGAGGTTTTCGGAGATATGGTCATAAATACCGACGACTATTCGCCGGTGGAGCGATATTACGCAGCCTGGACTTATATCCACCATACCGTTAAAGAGGACAGCACCATATGGTATAAGGATATTCCCATATTTGCAAGACCGATGCTGGGTAAATCCGGCGGCAATCTTGGCTGTGTCCTCAGCCAGTATGCAATTCTCAGGGCTCTGGACCTTGATATGCTGACCGATTTCAGAGGTGATCCTATCAGGGGATGCGTTATCATAGGCGGTGTCAACTATCTCAGCTATCCCGAAAAGATCGACGATGAGCTTTTCCTTGTTAACAGCGCAGACTGGCCCTGGGGATTCTCCGGTGACTGGTTTGTCACTGAGGAGCCTACGATAAGCTACAGCGAGTATACTCCCGATACGGAAATCGAGGACGGATATGTGTTCATCAAGGGCACCGGCATTCTTATAGATTATGAGGGAACAGACACCGAGCTCGTATTTCCCGAAAGGACAAGGATGATAAAGTCGGGCCTCTTTGAGAATAACGGGAATATCAGAAAAGCCGTTTTCAATGAGGGCCTCATCGATATAGGCCGCCGCGCATTTGCCGGCTGCACCGCCCTTGCGGAAATTGAGCTGCCCGAGGGCCTTATGTCCATTGGCGAGGCTGCCTTTGCAGGGGTTGGAATAAAGGAGCTGTATATTCCGGGGACGGTGATCAGCGGAGATAAGGCTTTTATGGAAACAACGGTGGAAAAGGTCACATTCGGCCTCGGTTCACAGCGTGTCTATCCCTATATGTTTGACAGCTGCGATCAGCTTGCCGACCTCCGGCTGCCCGATTCGATATGGCATATCGGCGAGTATGCCTTCCGCGGATGCACAGCCCTGAAGGAGCTTGATATGTCGGAGAACAGCTGTGATATAGGCAGAGCAGCCTTTAAAAACTCGGGTCTTGTGTCGGTGAAGCTGCCTAAGCTGACGGTCCTCCAGCCCCAGGCTTTCTCGTTCTGCAGCGAGCTTTGCGATGTGGAGATGCAGGAGGGTCTGGCCTATATAACCGACACTTTTGCAGGCTGTTTGGCGCTTGGACAGGTCACCATACCGTCAAGTGTCGTGGCCATTCATGTAAATGCCTTTATAGACAGCAATCTTAATGTTTCTTCCGATCTTTCGTTTGTCTGCGGTGCGGAAAGCACTGCTTCGCGTTATGCCGAAACCTATGACCTGCCCTATACGGTCGACGAGAATATGGAGACCTTTTTCAAGCCGCTGATAAAAGACGGCATTTTTGGGGGAGGAGTCCAGTATTCCATCGATCATGTGAACCGTTGTGCGGTTCTGTATGCCAGCAGCGATGAGGATATCGAAAAAGATGATGAGGGAAGGCTGATCCTGCCCGATTTTATCCGTTATGAAAAAAATCTCTATCCTGTAGTTGAGATCAGCGATGAAGCTCTGGATGATACGACCTTCAGCGGCATCCGCCTGCCGGTCATGCTCAAGACCATTGGAAAAAATGCCTTTGCCGGAAGCGACATTACCAAGATCGATTTTTCCGACTGTCCTTTTCTTGAGAAGCTGGATGGGAGCACATTCATGTACTGCGACAAGTTGGAGCATATCGAGCTTGGCGATCATATTAAAACCATCGGGGAAAAGGCTTTCTATGCCTGCTTTGCCCTGAAGGAGTTCCGTTCGGGCAGCGGCCTTGACACTATCGGTGTCGATGCCTTCGGCGAGTCGGGCCTTGAGAGGGTATATCTGGGCGAAAATGTAAAGAAGATCGAGTCGGGTGCTTTTGCAAATCTCCTTGGCGACAGCATAAACAGCCGATGTGCCATATATTTCGAGGGCAATGCACCCGAACTGGCAGAAAATGCCTTTGGAAGTGTGCCGGGAGCGGTGATGATCCTCAGAAGACCCGAAGGTGACGGATTTGGCAGTGAGGAGTATTCTGAATACTCCACGGGCACCTACACCGACGGAGGCACCGTGTCATTGCTGGACGAAATAAAGATCTATGAGCCTGAGACAAATGGGAAGAGGCACGTATACATCGAGGCTTTCCACCGCGAAAAGACCGAGGAGTACAGAGCATATGTGGCCTTCTATGACGAAAATGACCGTATGCTCGGCACAAGTGTGGCATATCTCTATTCGGCCAGGGCATATGTTAAGGGGTCTGTTCAGAAAACCATGACCATACCCGAGGGTTCGGCCTTTATGGAGGTATTTCTGACAAGATATATTGACGGATCGGAATCACCGGTCACCTGCAGCATGCTCTATGATATCAGAGAGGCCATGGCACAGTAAGCCGGGCTTGCATTATGAGCAGAAATGAGTCATAATGAACATAATACCAAACCGGAGGAAAACAGTTATGGAATACAACAATCAGGGCTTTATGTCCTTTATCGACAGTTCGACCACTCCCTTCCATGCAGTAATCTCTGCATCGAAGCTCCTTGATAATGCCGGCTTCAAGAAGCTTGAGGCAGGCGACCGCTGGAGCCTTGAAAAGGGCGGCAGATACTATGTCGTATACAACGACTCGTATATCTGCGCATTCGAGGTCGGCAAAAACTTCGACCCCTCTCAGGGCTGCCACATCGGCGCTTCCCACAGCGATTCGCCCTGCTTCCGCATCAAGCCCCATGCCGAGATGAAGATCGGCGGCTATCTCTGCCTCGACACCGAGGTCTACGGCGGCCCTCGTCTTGAGAGCTGGCACGACAGGCCCCTCTCCATCGCAGGCCGCGTCATCACAAAGTCGGATGACGTGCTGCACCCCAACGTACACTTCGTCGACCTTAAGCGCCCCGTTGTCATGATCGCAGACCTGGCTCCCCATATCTCCGACAAGAGCAAGGTGGAGGCCAAACAGGCATCCAAAATGTATCCCATTCTCGGCATGGCCGATGGCACCGAGAGCGAGCACTTCTTCCGCGACTTCATGGCAAATGAAATGAATGTAAAGGCCGAAGATATCCTCGACTACGAGCTCTATGTCTACAACTGCGCTCCCTGCACAGTATGGGGCGGCAAGGGAGAGTTCCTCGCATCGCCCAGGTTCGACAACCTCTCCAGCGTTTATGCCCTCATCTCGGCCATCACGGCATCGAGCAACGACAAGGGCATCTCGGCTGCCATCGCATACGACCACGAGGAGATCGGCAACCGCTCGAAGGTAGGCGCCAACTCCAACATCACCGAGTTTATATTCAAGCGCATCTATAACGCCCTCGGCCTGACCGAGGAGGATTATATGATGGCTATGTCGCGCAGCCTCATCTTCTCTCTCGATGCCGCACACGCCTATAACCCCATGTACGGCGCAAGATACGACGCTAACAACCACTGCGTTCCCAACAAGGGCCTCTGCATCAAGCAGGCCTGCTCGCAGTCCTATGCCACCGACAGCCTTATGACCGGCATCGTCGAGCAGCTGTGCCAGAAGAACGGCATCAAGTATCAGAAGTTCTCGAACCATTCGGATATCCGCGGCGGCGGCACCATCGGCTCGGTAATTTCGGCAATGCTGCCTGCAAACGCCATCGACATGGGCGTTCCTCTGCTGTCGATGCACTCGTCGATGGAGATGATCGGCCAGGAGGACGAAAACAGCCTCATCGCCCTGCTGACAGCCTTCTATAACGAGAGATAAGCCTATATTCAATAGAAAAGACCACCTTCGGGTGGTCTTTTTTTTCAGGTAAGAGGGAAAAGGTAATAGGTAATAGGTGAGGGGCGGGCGTGCAATGCACGCCCCTACAGGGCAATTTCACATAAGACAGATGTAGGGGAGAGCATTGCTCGCCCGCAAATGGCCCCTTTTGCCATATCCTGCTATTGATAATTGACATAAAAACTGCTATAATTTAATGTCAAGTAAAATACCCTTATCGAAAGGATATGAGATAAATCATGGAGCGTACTTCCCGCGTTATTTCCGACGAAATGCTCCGGGAGCAGATAGATTTCTGCCACCGAGTCAGAGCTATATACGAGCAGAAGGGCATAGATCGTCCCCTCGCCTTCACCCAGACCTTCGGCTGCCAGCAGAATGAGGCCGACACCGAGCTTATCCGCGGCATGCTGGCCATCATGGGCTTCGGCTTCTGCGACAGCATCGACGATGCCGATGTAGTCATCATCAACACCTGTGCCATCCGCGACCACGCCGAGCAGCGTGTTTACGGCAATGTGGGCGAGCTCTCTCACGCCAAGGAGAAGAAGCCCTCGGTCATCACCTGCCTCTGCGGCTGCATGGCCCAGCAGCAGCATGTGGCCGACCGCATCAAGCACAGCTATCCCTATGTGGATATCGTTTTCGGCACCCACGCCCTCAGCCGTTTCCCCCAGCTGCTTTATAACAAGCTGGCAAGAGGCAAGCGCGTATTCGACCTTGAGGGTGACGAGAAGGGCTGCATCGTCGAGGGCATCGAGCCGGTTCGCAAAAAGGGCCACAGAGCATGGCTTTCGATCATGTACGGCTGCAACAACTTCTGCACCTACTGCGTCGTACCCTATGTAAGAGGCCGCGAGCGCAGCCGCAGGCCCGAGGTCATCATCGAGGAGTTCAAAAAGCTCCTTGCCGAGGGCTATAAGGACATCACCCTGCTGGGCCAGAACGTCAACTCCTACGGCAGCGACCTTGAGGGAGTCTGCGATTTCCCGACCCTTCTCGAGATGATAAGCGAGATCCCCGGCGACTTCCGCGTAAGGTTCATGACCAGCCACCCCAAGGATGCAACCCCCCGCCTCTTGGATGTAATGGCAAAGAGCGACAAGATCTGCAATTCCATCCATCTTCCCGTTCAGGCCGGCAACGACCGCGTCCT
>JAFOHJ010000062.1 GCA_017421885.1 Clostridia bacterium | reverse complement strand
GGAGCCGGGAGAATAGGCATAAGTGACCGCCTGATTGAGCCACTTCTGACCCAATGCATCGCTGCGTGCCTTACTGCGCTCTTCGTCGCTCAGTTCTTCCACCGATATATCCTTTTTCTCTGCGACCACAGCGAGCTGTGCATTGAGTTCTTCATCGCTGAGGGCAAAAGGTGCATTGAGGTCAAAGTCAGGCTTGTTTGCCATAGCCAGCACTGCTCCGGTGTTTACATCCATAACGATACCGGTTACATGGTCGGCTACTCTATTATCAGCGTAAGCCATCTCGAGGTTTTTCTCAAGATAATGCTGAATGACCTCGTCAATGGTGAGGATAAGGCTGCTGCCATCCTCTGCCTCATAATACATCTCATAGTCAAAGGGCATTTCTCCGCCCTGAGAATTAGCCGCCTTGATAACTCGGCCGTCAACGCCCTCAAGCTCATCTTCGTAATAAACCTCAAGGCCGTAAAGGCCCTGACTGTCGGTTCCTACAAAGCCGAGAGTGTGGGAAAGAAAATTGCCGTAAGGGTAGTATCTCTTTGTGTCGGCCTCCATAAAGATGGAGTCGATGTCGTATTCATCAACAAATACTCTGACCTGATCAGCCACTTCTTTTTCAACCTGGCGCTTGACAACAGCATAAGAGACCTTTGCCTCTACCTTGGCAAGAACTGATTCATATTCAACATCAAGGATCTCGCTGAGCTTTTCGGCAATGAGCAGGCCCTGCTCTTCGTCATCGATCTTTTTCGCCTCCAGTGTGACCATTTCTACATTGGCGCTGATGGCCAGAGGCTTCATATTACGGTCGTAGATGGTTCCGCGGGCAGCGGGAATGATCTTATCCCTTGTCTGCTGGCTGATGGCCCTCTGCTGATATTCTTCAAACTCTACTACCTGAAGATAGAATATTTTTGCCGCCACAACAGCAAAACAAAGCACTCCGAGAACCAGCGCTACTAATAAGAGGCGCCATCTCATGGTGCTGTCGGCTTTTCTCTGCATCTTTTCCTCCGGGGAATATCCAAAAAACCGGGCAAGGGATCATAATAAGCCCTTACCCCCAAAATTTACTGTCAGGGCTCCAGAAAGACCGGAGCCCTGTTTGAACGATATGATACTTTCAGCTGAGATATTCCAGCACTGTGCTGAAACTCTTGATGATGCCTGCAACCAGACCGGAGCCGCCATTCTCATCTGCGGCAACGGTGATCTTCTCGGGATTGGAAATAGCAACATAATTGATCTGATTCTTATCCAGCTTTACCATGCCCAGCTGATTTACAGCTACACTTTCAGCATATTCAAGATTGAAACGCTGTTCCTTCTTGGCATTAAGAGCATTGCCCTCGCTCTGCAGCTCTTCCAGCTGATCACGCATGAGAGCAGCCTCGGCTGTCAGTTCGTTTACCTTGCTATAACCTGTGAGAATGCACATAACAGCGCCGAAAACAAATGCACAGATGCAAATGTACTTGAAATAGGGCGCCTTTCTGGCAACCGGCCTTTTTACGTTTTTATTCTCGGGAAGTGCCGTTATCTCAGGAGCTTTAACGGTTCCGATCTCTATATCATGCAGTTCTTTTCTAACGGCACTCTGACTGTTATACGCCATCTTACCTCACACCTTTCCGCCCAAATCGGGTCTAAAGCATTTATATAAACAAGCACACGCGGGGCGGCTGCTTATCAAAGCTTTTCGGCCACCCTCAGCTTGGCGCTTCTGGAGCGCGGATTGTTCTCAAGTTCTTCGTCCGAGGCGATGATAACTCCTCTCGAAACGAGCTTTATCTTAGGCTTGTTGCCGCATACACATACGGGGAAGCTCTTGGGACATGTGCAGCCCTGAGCCATTGCGGCAAACTTTCTTTTTACTATTCTGTCTTCCAGCGAGTGGAAGCTGATAACGGCGATTCTTCCGCCGGGAGCAAGGGCATCGATCGAGTCGCCCAGCGCTTCCTCTACCGACGAGAGCTCGCTGTTTACTTCTATACGAAGAGCCTGGAAGGTTCTCTTTGCGGGATGCTGCTTTTCGCGCTTTGCCGCTGCAGGCATTGCGCTCTTGATTATCTCGGTAAGCTCAAGAGTTGTCTCGATAGGCTTTTCCTCACGCCTGCGGCAAATAGCCGCTGCGATAGGGCCGGCATATCGCTCTTCACCGTAGTCTTTGATGATCCTTTTGAGGTCATCACGGCTGTATTCGTTTACGACGTTGTAGGCCGAAAACTGCTGCTGCCTGTCCATCCTCATGTCGAGAGGCGCATCGGTCATATACGAAAATCCACGCTCACCGTTATCAAGCTGATAGCTCGATACGCCGAGATCAAAAAGGATACCGTCTATTTTTTCTATCCCGAGGTCTTCCAAAACCTCTTTGATTCTGCTAAAATTATTTTTTACAAAGGTGATATTCTTGCCCAGAGGCGCAAGACGTTTACCGGCTGCCTCCAGCGCATCGTCATCACGGTCGATGCAGATAAGCCTGCCTTTATCAGAAAGCCGCGAAGCGATCAGGTAAGAATGTCCGCCGCCGCCGGTGGTTCCGTCGGCATAAATGCCATCGGGCTTTATATTGAGGCCCTCCATACATTCGTCGGGCAATACCGATACGTGTGAAAACTCCATCAGATGTTCTCCTCTTCCATGATCTCGCAGATCTCTTCTTCGGTGACGCTGTCGTTATACTCCTGCCATCTCTGTGCATCCCAGATCTCAACTCGCCTCTGAACACCTGCGATAATTACATCCTTGGTGATGCCGGCATAGTTCCTCAGGCTCTGAGGAATAAGGATCCTTCCCTGGCCGTCAGGCTCACAGGGATAGTTGGCAGAATAGAAACGCTGAAGCTTGCGTGCCTTAGCTACAGGCAGTGATGCGATCTTATCCTCAAAGGCATCCCAATCTTCTTTGGTATATGCCCAGATGCATCCGTCGAGGCCCTTGAAGATGACAAAGCCCTCGCCCAGTTCCTCACGCAGTTTGGCGGGAAATATCATGCGGCCCTTGGAATCGACCGAATGTGCATATTCGCCTCTCACAATGCCTCACCTTCTTCCCACCAAGTTACACCTTTCCCCACAAAATGGGTTTACATATTTCAATTATAAACATGGACTATAAAAAAAGCAATAGTCTATATGTAATTTTCATGCCCCAAAAATGCCCTTTTTTAGGCATTTTTTCATCTTTATAATAATTAAAAACATTTGTTCGATTTAGTTGACAAAATTAAAGCCTCCCACCGCTACGGCAGGAGGCTTTTTCTGTTATTTTAAGCTTATTTCGACAGCTCGTTCATACGTGTTACGAACTGGCTGCGTGTTTCCTTGATCTGCTCACGTGTCTGCTCAATAGACACCTCGGTGCGCTTCATAGCATCGTCGCAATATTCGGCGGCGGCACGCATAAGCTCCTTGGCACGGCTCTCGGCATTTGCAATGATCTCGGCAGCTCTCTTCCTTGCCTCAACAACGATCTCGTTGTCATTGACCTTCTGCTTTGCCATTTCCTCAGCCTGCTTCACTTTCGAGTCGTACTCGCGCTTGCCGGCAGTGATAAAATCGTTGCGCTTCTCTACGATCTCGCTTGCCATCTTCAGCTCGTTGGGAAGGTTGGCACGGATCTCCTCGAGAATGTCCAGAGCCTTTTCTCTTTCGATGATACACTTGTTGCTCAGGGGCACTGCAGTAGCATCATCAATTGTTTCATACAGGGTATTTACCAGTTCGTCGATAATATTTCCAGCCATTTTTATCCTCCAATTTTCTCAGCAAGCATCTGCGAAGTTCGTGCCGTAACAAGGCCTTCCAGCGAGAGACCCTTGCGGCATCTTTCTTTTACATAGGACGAGCTTATTTTTTCAAAGCCGTTTCTCGGCGGCAGCAGCACCGTCTCGGCAGACGGGCAATGGTCGCGATTGAAGTTGGCCATAAATATCTCGTATTCGGTGTCTTCGGGATTTCTTATACCCTTTACAATAGCGCAGGCTCCCTTTTCCTTAAGATAATCATACAGCATTCCGCCGGAAAACTCAACAGTGATATTTTCTATCCCGGAAAGATCATGAAGCATTATGTCGAGCCTTTCGTCATTATCGAAAGTATATTCCTTCTGATCGTTGATCATTGCCACCACATACACATGGTCAAACATGGTGGCCGCTCTTTTGACCAGGTCGACATGGCCGCAGGTGAGCGGATCAAAGCTGCCGGGAACTACTGCTATATTCATTCCTGCCCGCCTTCCTCTCTTACCACCTTGCACAGCATTATCTGGCCGTATTTATACTCTTTGGCCAAAGCATATCCCTCCGGAAGGGGCTCGATAATGTCGTCGGGCGCTTTTTCACATATAATTATACCATCATCCGAAAGGATGTCAAACCTCGAAATGTCGGAAAGCGCTCTTCTGAGCAGCTCGCCGCCATAGGGAGGATCCAAAAGGATCACATCGAAGCTTTTAGGCTGCTGATGAGCCAGGAACGCAAAGGAATCGCCCTTATGAAGCCTTGCCTCTTCCCTTTTGAGGCCGCATGCCATAATATTCTTTTCTACTGCCTGAGCCGATGCCCTGTCCTGCTCGACAAAAACACAGCTGGCAGCGCCGCGGGAGATGGCCTCGAGGCCCAGCTGACCCGAACCTGCAAACAGATCGAGCACCCGTGCATCTATCAGACCAAATTGGATTATATTGAAAATCGATTCTTTTACTTTATCGGTGGTGGGACGTGTGGTCATGCCCTTGGGGGCCTCAAGCTTCTTGCCCCTCAGTCGGCCGCTGATTATCCTCATTTTTATCTTCACCAAGCTTTCTTTTTATATTCTCGGCCACATTCCGCGGCACAATGTCGGCAATGTCATCCACATCTGCAACCGCAATAGCCTTTATGGTGCCAAATCTTGCCAGCAGCTTTTTGCGGCGTTCAGGTCCAAGCCCCAGAATTCCATCCAGCCTGCTGCGGCGCATATCCTTGCTGCGGCGGCTTCGGTGGAACTCGATGGCAAAACGGTGTGTTTCCTCCTGAATGCGTCCGATGAACGCAAACACCGGAGGCGTAGCCGATATGCCGATCTCCAGTCCATCTCCGGTGATCAGCGCTCTTGTTCGGTGATGGTCGTCTTTTACCATGCCGAATACGGGAATATCAAGGCCTCGCTGCTTAATCTGTTCAATGGCAACATTGGTCTGACCCTTTCCTCCGTCAATGAGAAACACATCGGGAAGCGGAAGAAAGCTCTCGTCTCCCGCAAGAGCTCTGTCGAGCCTGCGTCCAATAACTTCTGCCATAGCGCCATAGTCGTCTCCTCCTATAGCGGTCTTTATTTTATACTTCTTATATGCTTTTTTATAAGGTTTTCCGTCATGAAAAACCGTCATCGATGCAACCGGCTCACTGCCGGCTGTATTTGAAATATCATAGGCCTCTATGCGCGAAGGAGCCTTGCCCAGCATCATGGTTTCGCCTATAAGCTCCAGCAGTTTGCTGGAATGCTCTTCCTTTCGTGCAAGTGTGTCAAGCTCCAGAGCTGCATTACTTTCGGCCAGCTTTACCTGACGCAGCTTTTCTCCTCTCTGAGGCACGGTTATCACACATTTGCTTCCGCGGAGGTGGCTGAGATATTCCTCAAGGCTCTCGCTGTCTTCCAGCTCGCTTAAAAGCAGGATCTCTTTCGGAGCCGAGCGGAATATTCCATAATACTGTTTTATGAAACTCTCTATGGCATCGGGGGCATCTTCCTGCTCAAGCCCATCGAAAAAGGTTATCTTCTTATCTATAAGGTTGCCCTGAACAAAGGACAAAAGAGCGATACAGGATCTTGTGCCCAGGGTGGCAAAGGCCAGAGCATCACGGTCGGAAAGCCTTCCGCCGGTGACCGTGTTGGTAACGCCCATCTTCTGAATGTTTCTGATCCTGTCGCGGCAGGCAGCTGCCTTTTCGAACTCGAGCTCTTCGGCATACCGCTCCATATCCTCCTGAAGCTTTTTCTCAAGCTCCTTTCCGTTGCCCTTAAGCAGGCTGCGGCACTGATCAATAAGCTCTGCATAATCTTCGGGGCTCACCCTTCCCGTGCACACTCCGCAGCACTTCTTCATCTGATAACGCAGGCAGGGGCGATCTTTTCCTATATCTCTTGGGAACACCCTAGAACAGGCAGGCAACATAAAGGTCTGCTGAAGCAGTTCGATAGCAGCTTTGGCCGAGCCTCTTGCGCCATAAGGCCCGTAATATTCAAGATCTTTGTCTTTTACAGCCGATTCGATGGTAAATCTGGGATAGTCCCCTTTGCTTATGGCAACAAAGGGATAACCCTTGTCGTCTTTGAGCAGGATGTTATACTTGGGCTTATGCTTTTTGATAAGTGTATTTTCAAGCAGAAGCGCTTCGAACTCGCTTCCTGCATAGATGGTATCAAAGCTGTCTATCTTCGACACCATCTGCCTTGTTTTTGCCGTGTGTGAGGCGAGATTGGCAAAATACGAGCTTACGCGGTTCTTAAGGGCCTTGGCTTTACCTACATAGATAATGGTGCCATCCTTATCCTTCATGATATATACTCCCGGCTGCCTGGGCAGATCGTGAGCCTTTTCTTTAAGCTGCTCAAAATCCAAATCTCTCACCTCCATGTTCATATTGAAAAAACGCCGCATGATCAAACATGCGGCGTTTTTCTGTCAAATTGAATTATTCGCCAAAATTGGACTCGATCAGGTCGCAGAGACCGTTAACAGCCTCTTCCTCGTCTGCGCCTTCAGCGGAAACAACGATTGTTGTGCCTCTTGTGATGCCCAGAGAGAGAACGCCCAGAAGGCTCTTAGCGTTTACCTTACGCTCTTCCTTCTCGACCATGATTGTGCTCTTGTATTCGTTTGCCTTCTGAATAAAGAAGGTTGCAGGTCTGGCATAAAGGCCTACCTGATTGTTGACTGTGACTTCCTTAGAAAACATACTAAACCCTCACTTTTTCTTATGGGAATTACCCATCTAACGTATTTAAAGATATCAGAAAATATGCAAAAATGCAACTACTATTTATCAAATATATTGTATTTCAGTAATATATTTCGAACAAAACGTCTTTTATCCGCATTTTTCGCCGATATTACGGCTTGTTTGACAGTTTTTTATCAAACTTTTCAACCCTGCCGAATGTTGTATGTATCAGAAAAGATTCTGCACAAGACTGAAGATCAGGGGCATGAATGCTGCCGGGATAAGGTTTGCAACATTGAACTTGCGGATCTCCCACATATCAAAAGCTATCAGCATAAGAACAGCCGATCCGACCATAGACATCTGGCTTACCACAATTTCGCCCAGATAGGGAGCAATAAGGCTGGCCAGCAGTGTCAAAGCGCCCTGATAGACAAACACCGAGCCTGCCGAAAGAAGAACACCCACACCGTATACCGAACCGAAGATAACTCCCGAAATGGCATCGATAACGCCCTTGGTATAAAGCGTTGTGGGGTTGCCCATGATTCCGTCCTCGATAGAACCGACGATTGCCATTGCGCCGGCGCAGAACAGAATGGTCGTTGCCGCAAAGCCCTCGCCCAGCTTGCTGTCGCCGCTGCCCGAGAACTTTTTCTTGATCCATTCAGCCACCTTATCAAAGCCTCTGTCGATACGGAGAAGCTCGCCAATGACGGCACCCGATGCCAACGAAAGCAGCAGATTGAGGATATACTGGCTGGAGATGGCACCATCGGAGGCTGCCTTCAGCGCACCCGACATAACGCCTGTAAGACCTATAAGGAAAACCGCCGTTGCCGTTGCGTCAAAAACGATCTTTCTGAAGCGCTCGGGCAGGCCTTTCTTGAGAAGTATGCCTGCTCCGCCGCCTACAAGGATGGCAAACGCATTGAAAATGGTTCCCATTCCAAACATATCAAATTCCTTCTTTGCGATAAGTTATTTATTTTTTGAGTGTTACCACTGTTACGCCCATTTCGCCCTCGCCGTAAACACCGGCACGGAATGTTTTAACCCTGGGATCTCGCTTAAGCTGAGCCTGAATAGCCGCCCTGAGCGCACCGGTGCCTTTGCCGTGGATAATGGTGACGCCTTCGAGATGGAATCTCTGAGCATGGTCGAGGTATCTGTCGACCTCCATTACCGCCTCCTCGCCTGTCATGCCGCGAACATCGATCGACTGGCTGACATTTTTGGGCGATTCGACCACCGCACCCTTGTTTCGCTTGATCTCGGGAGCCGGCTTCTGCTCTTCAATGAGTGAGAGCTCCTTCTTTTTAGCCTTAAGCTTAAGGATACCTGCCTGAATGGTGACAGTGTCGCTGTTCTTGGTGACTTCACGGACTGTGCCCTTGGTGCCGGTCTTGACGATCTCGACATAATCGCCCACCTTAAGCTCGCGGGGCAGCGGCATAGCCTTTTTCTCTGCCTTCTGAGCGGCAACTTCCTTTTCAGCCTTAGAGAGCTCTCCTCGGAAGGCTGCCCTTGCTGCGGCAAGGTTTGCATCCACACCCTGACCTGCCTGCTGACGAAGCTTTTTCGCTTCATCAAGCACCGAATCGGCCGTGCGTCTTGCCTGACCGAGGATCTCGTTAGCCTTGAGTTTTGCGTCAAGGATGAGCTTGTCACGCTCGCGCTGAAGCTCGTCGCGATGTTTCTTCGCCTCTTCGCTGGCGATTCGTGCATCTCTCAGTTCGCGTTCTGCTTCGCTCAGCTTGCTTTCGAGTGCCTGACGCTTTTCTTCCAGCTTGGAAATGACCTCTTCGAACTGTTTATTCTGGCTGTCGACCTTCGATGCTGCCGCTTCAATAATACTCTTATCAATGCCCAGCCTCTCCGAAATTGCAAACGCGTTGGACTGGCCGGGGATGCCGAACACCAGCTTATATGTGGGCATGAGTGTTGCAACATCGAACTCGCAGGACGCATTCTCGACTCCCTTGGTCTCAAGTGCATACATCTTGAGCTCGGCATAGTGGGTGGTGGCCGCCACGCGTGCGCCCATCTTTCTCATGCGCTCGATGATAGCGATGGCAAGCGCCGCGCCCTCTACGGGGTCGGTGCCGGCTCCCAGCTCGTCCATAAGGACCAGTGTATCGGGGCCGACCTCTTCGAGTATCTTTACGATATTACTCATATGTGACGAGAATGTGGACAGCGACTGCTCGATGCTCTGCTCGTCACCGATATCTGCATATACCGTATTGTAAATTGCAACCTGGCTGCCGTCGGAAACCGGGATCTGAAGTCCGCTCTGGGCCATCAGTGTCAGCAAACCAAGGGTCTTGAGGCTGACTGTCTTACCGCCGGTATTGGGGCCGGTGATGATGACTGTGTCGGCCGTTCCGCCTATGGTGAAGTCGATAGGGACCGCCTTGTCCTGGTCAAGCAGCGGATGACGGGCGCGAATAAGCCTTGTCTGCCCTTTTTCCACCAGGCGGGGACGGGATGCCTTGAGTTTATAGGCCAGCCTTCCGCAGGCAAAGATATAGTCGATAACACACAGCACCTCATAGTCGCTGCGGATAGCCGAACCGAAAGACGCCACCTCGGCCGAAAGCTGAGCCAGAATGCGCTCGATCTCGTCGCGTTCCTTGGAATAGAGCACTCTCAGAGTGTTATTGAGCTCGACAACCGCCGAAGGCTCGATAAACAAAGTGGCACCACTCTGCGAAACATCGTGGACAAGTCCTCCGAAAGAGCCGCGGTATTCGGCCTTTACGGGAACAACATAACGTCCTCCGCGCTGAGTTACGATGGAATCCTGCAGCATCTTGGAATAGCTGGAGGAGGATACTATCTTATTGAGTGTGTCGCGTATCTTTGTGGAAGCCGAGCGTATCTGTCGCCTGATGTCGTAAAGCTGATTGCTGGCATTGTCGGATATCTCCTCTTCCGAAACGATCGACTCGCTTATCTTTTCTTCAAGATATTTATTGCCGTTGAGTGATGCGAAATAACCGTCGATCGAGGTCTTTTCGCCCTTCTGATTCTCGAGGTAGTGCTTTGCACTGCGCGCAGCACGAAGCAGCGAAGCTATCCTCAGAAGCTCGGCAGGGTTCAGCGTGCCGCCCATCTCCGCCCTCTTGACAGGGTCGGAAACATCCTTTGTGCCGCTCAGAGAGGGGCTTCCGTAAAGTCCCATAAGATAAACGGCATCGGCACACTGCTGCTGTGCCTGCTCACACTCAGGCAGCGTAACAAAAGGCCTGAGTGAAAGTGCTCTCTCTTTGGCCTTGTCGGTCTGTGCCTGCGATGCAAGCATCTCCAGCACTTTATGATATTCAAGTGTGGAAAGTGATTTTTCTTTCATTATTTAACAGATCCTTCTTGGGGAAAAAGTGATTTATAGAAATCGAGGGCCTTATAGCCCTGTTCTGTTTTATCCAGAAGATATGCCTCGCAGAAACGCGAAAGCAAAGCCATCGACTGCTCGGGAATACTGAAGGAAAACAGACGTTTAAGATCGCTGTCTAGAATATATCTCGCTGCTTCCAGGGCCGAAGCATCGAGATAATAATCGTTATATCCCGGAGTTCGAAGACAATCGCGGCACATGAGCATACCGCTTTCAAGATTTATGTACCCCGATGTGCTCTCGCCGCAGGCGGTGCACTCGGAAAGATCGGGAGTATAACCGCATATCGCCATATAACGCAGTTCAAAGGCAGCTTTAATGGCCGCCTGTGTAAACATCCCCTTTTCTATGGCATAAAAGCTGTTGAGCGTCAGGCGCATGAGATCATCGTCGACGGCACTCTCCTCGGGTTCGCCGAGAAGCACCTG
>JAFOHJ010000061.1 GCA_017421885.1 Clostridia bacterium | reverse complement strand
TAAGCTCAGCATCGACGGCGACATCATCCGTGACGACGATATCCAGATGATCGAGATCTGCCGCGGCTCCATTTTCTGCTCCTGCCTCAAGCTCAACTTTGTAAACGCACTGTCCGAGATGGTGCAGCGCGATTTTGAGTATCTCTTTGTCGAGAGCTCGGGCCTGGGTGATCCCAGCAATGTTCAGGAGATCATTGACGCAGCCGAGCTGGCATCGGGCAAGAAGTTCGATTTCGGCGGAGTCATCTGCATGGTCGATGCCGCCAACTTCCTCGAGCAGGTTGAGGATGAAGAGACTGTCAACCGTCAGCTCAAGCACTGCCATCTGGCCGCCATCACAAAGAGCGACCTTGTCGACGGCGAGATCATCGAAAAAATCACCAAGAAGATCCGTGCTATCAACCCCGTCTGCCTGATGGAGACCAGCACGATGGGCAGCCTTGACCTTGGCTTTATGAACGAAGACCTGCTGCTTTATCAGTGGGCCGAGGGCGAAGAATCGATCAACATGAAGGATAACAAGCCCAAGACCCTCTCTATGGAGTTCGAGGGTGAGGTCGAGCGCGAGGCGCTTGTCGCCTTCCTCAACGAGATCATCCCTTCCATCTATCGCTCGAAGGGCTTCTTCAACATCAAGGGCGAAGGCTGGATGCAGGTCGACGTAGTCGGCAGAAATATCGACTTCAAGCCTTCCGAGGCCTATGAAAAGTCGCATCTCGTGTTCATTTCCAAGATCGGCCCTGCCGTCATCAAGCCCCTTGCCGCCGCATGGGAGGCAAAGGTCGGCCAGCCCATGAAGCTTAAGAACTAAGAGGTAAAACAGATGGATATCAAGGTTATAGGTTCGGGCTGCGAAAGGTGCGGAGCTCTTTACGACAACACAGTCGAGGCTTTGGCTCAGTTGGGGATCGATGCGGTGCCCACCAAGGTCGTCGACCTTATGGAGATGGTCAGGCTGGGAGTAATGACCGTGCCCAGCCTTATGATAAACGGAAAACTGGTGATCGCCGGCAAGGTGGCTACAGTAAAGGAAGTCGCAGCTGCTATTAAAAAGGCGATCTGAAAGGATAAGAATATATGAGCTTTGTTCAGACTCAGATATTGGGCATGAAGTGGCTGAAGGATGGAGTCGGAAGCCTGCTTACCCGATTGGGTGTTGATATCTCAGGGCGTTTGGGCGGAAGCATCCACTTCTTTATCTACGATGTTATAAAGATAAGCATATTGCTGTGCACCCTGATTTTTGCAATATCTTATGTTCAGAGCTATTTCCCGCCCGAGCGCAGCCGCAGGATACTGGGCCGACTGGGGGGTATATGGGCCGGAATTGCCGCCGCTCTGCTGGGAACGGTGACGCCTTTCTGCTCGTGCTCGTCCATTCCTCTGTTCATCGGCTTCACAAGCGCCGGGCTTCCTCTGGGAGTCACCTTCTCGTTTCTGATCTCCTCACCGATGGTGGATCTTGGCAGCCTAATGCTGCTGGCCGGAATATTCGGCTTCAAGGTGGCCTTTGTATATGTAGTGCTGGGTCTTGTCATTGCCGTGGTTGGAGGCAGGATCATAGGTCTGCTCAATATGGAGGATCAGGTGGAGGATATCATCCGCATGGCTCCCCGCCTCGGAGAGATAGATCTTCCCGAGATGACGGCGGCCGACCGCGCTTCGTATGCGGCATCGCAGGTTAAGGACACCATACGCAAGGTTTTCTCCTATGTGCTGCTGGGTGTGGGCATCGGCGCCCTTATCCATAACTGGATCCCCGAGAGCTTTGTTGTAAAGCTGCTGGGCGACCGCAACCCCTTCGGCGTGATCGTCGCGGTGTTTGCCGGAGCACCCATGTATGCCGATATATTCGGCACGGTGCCCATTGCCGAGGCGCTGCTTGCAAAGGGTGCGCTGCTGGGAACGGTGCTGAGCTTTATGATGGCCGTCACCACCCTGAGTCTCCCCTCCCTCATTATGCTGCGTAAAACAGTCAAACCCAGGCTTCTGGCGGTTTTCACCGTGATATGCGTAATCGGAATAATCCTTGTGGGTTATATCTTCAACATACTCGCGTTCCTGTTGATATAGTTATCAGAAAGGCCTCCATCCGCTGTGGATGGAGGCCTTTCTTTATATCTTAGGCTTATTCGCCAAAATATTCGCGTATCTCCTGCATTCGTGCCACCTGATCGACACCGAAGGGGCAGCGGCTGTTGCAGTGGCCGCAGCCAACACAGTTCTCGGCCTTGAGCTCGAGGCTCTTGTAGTGGACTCTGGCCATATCGTCGCCGGCCTTGGACAGGTCGTAGTATTTGTTGATGAGGGCAACGTCAAGGCCTATGGGGCAGGGGGCGCAGTGGTTGCAGTAGACGCACACGCCGTTTGCATCCTGAGGCGCGAAGGTGCCGATGACCGAATAGTCCTTTTCCTCGGCGCTCTGCTCGTTGAAGCGGAGAACGTCCAGCAGGTCTTCTCTGTTTCGGTATCCGGGCAGGACGGTGAGAACGCCCGGCTTGTCGAGGGCATACTGGATGCACTGGCTGCGTGTCAGGGCCTTGCCGAAGGGCGAGGTCTTTTCGTCCAGCAGCTGGCCGCCCGAGAAGCTCTTCATTACCGAGATGCCCACGCCTTCCTTCTCGCATCTGCGGTAGAGCGACATTCGCTCGTCCACCGAGCCGATGCCGTAGGTGCCCTTTTTATAATCATAAGCCGGGTTGATGGAGAACATCAGCATATCAAGGGGCATCATGTCGAGAACGCGGTTCACCAGCTCGGGTGTGTGCGACGACATACCGATGCGGCGGACAACGCCCTGAGCCTGAAGCTCCTTTATATACTCCAGCGCGCCCGAAGCGAGATAGTCGTCGAGGTCCTTGTGCTCGTCGATGCAGTGGATAAAGCCGAAATCTATATAATCGGTTTTGAGGTTTTTAAGGTTCCAGTCCACCGAGCGCTTGATGGCCTCGAGGTCGGTGGTCCAGCCGTATTTGCCCGAAGAATAGTCGGCGCCGAAATACACCTGAAGATACACCTTGTCGCGAACTGCAGGCAGGACATTGCCCAGGCGGGGGAAGGTCTCGGCATGGCCCGATGCAAGGTCGACATAGTTGATGCCCTTTTCAAAGGCCAGCTCGAAGGTAGCCTCGGTCTCGCCCTCGGGAGCGCCGCCGATATAGCTGGTGCCGAAGCCGATGGTGCTGATAAGCTCGTTTCCGTGGGGAAGTCTGCGATATTTCATAATTACTCTCCTTTGATGCATTGATTTACTTTAATGATAAAACTTAAACCAAGGTTTAAGTCAAGCATCTTTTTGAAATTTTCGCCTTGAAAAGGCAGACATTTACAGTTATAGTAATAGGTGCATGAATTAATTACGGAGGATCATATATGATCAAAACTGCTATCACAAAGCGCTTTGCCGCGGCTTTTCTGAGCCTCTGTATGGTGCTGAGCCTTGTCCCCATGGCTTCGGCAGCCGATTTCTCGGTCAGTGAAGAGCTGATGGGCGAGGTTTACGACATCATCAGGGAATACGACCATGAGATATACGAGAGAATAGTGTTCGACCCCCTTGCCGCCCCCAATTACGGCGAGGGAATCTATGGCAATTATTATCTGGGCGATTCGGGCAGCATGGTCTCCATCGGCGATGCCAAGGCCAAGGGCTATGCCGACATGACGGCCAGGGCGCTGGGCATTTCCGGCTCGAACCTCGATGTTCAGCTGGCCGATGCCATGCTGGAGGGCCTTGCCTCGAAGTCGGCATGGCAGAGCAAGGTGAAGGCTGCCGACATCGTCACAGTAAACGTCAATAATATTTTTGCCATCGACTGTGTTAAGAGCTTTATGAGCGGCAAGGCTGTCGAGCTGGGCTGGACCAAGCTTTTCGGAGCCGAGAAGGCAGCGCGCATTGGCGAGGCGCTGGCTATGGCAAAGGAGTATTTTGCCGGAATGGGCCTGGGTACAATGATGGGCCTTGACCTTGCCGATCTTATGACAGTACTGATCGAGTGTTATGTCTACGACTATGTCAACACCGTCATCTATATCGACGATATCGTAAAGACAATCCACGAGCTCAACCCCAAGGCCGAGGTCGTTCTTGTCGGTCTTGTAAACTCCTTCGACGGCCTTGTTATGGAGAAGGACGGAATCACAGTCAATCTGGGCGAGATGTTCGGCATCATCGTCGAGGCGGGCAGCAGGTATATGACCACCGTTGCCGTTCAGAACGAAAAGACCACCTTCATCAACGCAGCCGCTGCCGAGACAGGCCTTTCTTCCTATTCGACCATCACCATGGACGATATGGTGACCCTCTT
>JAFOHJ010000010.1 GCA_017421885.1 Clostridia bacterium | reverse complement strand
CAGGCCATGACCTTCATGAACGGCCAGGCCTTCGCCACATCGGCCACCTCGCTGGTCAGCCAGTCGCTGGGCAAGGGCCGCCCCGACATGGCTATGCACTATTCCAGACGCACACAGCGTGTTGGTATGTTCACCGCCGTTATAATTGCCACCGGCATCTTCTTCTTCAACGGATTCCTTATCGGCCTCTATAACAACGATCCCGCCATCATCGCCGTTGGCTCCGGCCTGCTGTCGATGGTAGCGCTGGTCCAGCCCTTCCAGTGCTCGCAGTTCGTTCTCGCAGGTGCCCTGCGTGGCGCGGGCGACACCAAGTATACCGCCATGGTCGTCATGCTGACCGCCATGCTGCTCCGTCCCGGCCTGGCCATCCTGCTCATCAAGGGCTTTGGCTTCGGCCTCGAAGGCGCTTGGTATGCTCTGGTTGCCGACCAGCTGCTGAGAACCGCCCTGGTATTTGCCCGTTACCACACCGGCAAATGGGTAACCTCCTTTAAGCCCAGCGAAGCCCGCAAGGCATAACCTTAAACCCTCTTCCCCTCCGGCAGAGCCGGAGGGGATATTTTTATATCATTTACGTTAAAAAAATAACTAAAAGAGAATTAAGCGAAGAATATTTAAACGTCAAACAAAGTGTGCTATAATACAAAAGTTATTATTGATATGAGAAAGGAGAATGCTCTATGGACGACAATAAAAAGACCAAAGAGCAGAGCGCGGCTCCTGCAAAGGTCAAGAAGGTAACCACTACCCTCGACAGCCTGCCTGCAGGCGACCCCCACGCCCTTGAACGCACATCCACCAAGGCTCCCCTCCCCGAGGGAGTCACCTCCAAGATGCTCTATAAAGACATCATCACCATTGCATGGCCGGCCCTCGTCGAGCTGACACTGATGCAGCTGACCGCCATGTTCGACACCATACAGGTAAGCCAGCTTGGCACATGGGCTACCTCGGCCGTCGGCCTCACCACCCAGCCCAAATTCCTTCTGGCCACCGCCTTCACTGCCCTTAACACCGGTACCATGGCCCTTGTCGGCCGTTATCGCGGCTCGGGCGAGCAGGAAAAGGCAAAGCGAGTCATCCGCCAGTCCTTTATGCTGAACACCTTCTTCGGCCTGCTGTTCGCCATCGTCGGTCTCATTTTTGCCGAGCCGATGATCGCCTTTATGGGCGCCAGCGAAGAAAAGGTCCTTATTGAAGGCGTAAAGTATTTCCAGATCCAGATGTTCGGTATGTTCACCGTATCGATGACATCGTGTATAACCAGTACGCTGCGAGGATGCGGCGACTCGAAAACGGCCATGATCTATAACATGGTGTCCAATGTCATCAACGTAACCCTCAACTATATCCTCATCAACGGCCACTTCGGCTTCCCCCGCCTCGAGGTCGTCGGCGCATCGCTGGCCACCGTTATAGGCCAGGCAGTTGCCCTCGTCATGGCACTTATCGCCATCCGCAAAAAGAACCAGTATGCCCGCCTCGAGTTCCCCAAGGGCTCCTTCAAGCTGGACAAGGACGTTGTTTCCAATATCACACGCATCGGTCTGCCCGCCATGGTCGAGCAGCTGGCCATGCGTTTCGGCGTTATCGTATTCACAAAGACCATCGCCGGCCTGGGTACCGATGCCTATGCCACACACACCATCTGTATGAGTATCCAGTCGATGACCTTCATGAACGGCCAGGCATTTGCTACTTCGGCCACCTCGCTGGTCAGCCAGTCGCTGGGCAAGGGACGCGCCGACATGGCTATGCATTATTCCAAGCGCACCCAGCGCATAGGCATGATGACGGCGGCAATGATCGCCTTGTTCGTCTTCACCTGTAACAAGCCCCTTATCTCTCTTTACAACAGCGATCCCATTATCATCGCCACAGGCTCGGCACTGCTGTCGATGGTAGCTCTCATCCAGCCCTTCCAGGCATCCCAGTTCATCTTTGCCGGTGCTCTGCGCGGCGCGGGCGACACCAAGTTCACAGCCATGGTCACCATGCTTACCGTCATGCTTCTCCGTCCCGGTCTGGCCATCTTCTTCATCAACCAGTTTGATCTTGGCCTGAACGGCGCATGGTATGCTCTGGTAATCGACCAGCTTGTCCGTACATCGCTGGTATTCTACCGCTATCATTCGGGCAAGTGGACCACATCCTTCAAGCCCACCGATTCCAAACAGCGTATTTAAACACAAAATCCCATCCGAAAGGATGGGATTTTTCTTTTATACCACAAATCTGTATCCAAGGCCGCGCACCGTGCGGATATACTTAGGTTCGGAGGGGTCGTCCTCTATTTTCTGACGAAGACGGTTTACATAAACCATAACAGCATTTTCATCGATAATACTGTCGCCCCAAATCAGCTCATAAAGCATATCCTTTGAGAAAATACGGTTTACATTGTCGATAAACAGCTTCACCATGGCGTTTTCCTTGGCCGAAAGATATATTTCGCTGCCATTTTTATAGAATCTCAGGGTGCTGGTGTTATAAACAAAGGGGCCTGCCGTGATCTGCTGCCCCGAGCCCGGCATATCTCCGCGACTGCGGCGGATAAGTGCCTTAGCCTTTGCCACCAGAGTGATGGGATTGAAGGGCTTGGTGACATAGTCGTCGGCGCCTATATTGAGGCCGTAAAGAGTGTCGATATCCTCTTTTCTGCCGCTTATTATGATGATAGGGGTCTGTATGCCGCGCCCTCTTATAGTATCCACCGCTTGAAAACCGTCTATTCCCGGCATATTTATATCAATAAGAATAAGCTCGTATCTCTTTTCATCCAGCAGTCTCAGGGCATCCTCGCCGCTGCCTGCCGTTTCGGCTTCGAGGCCGCCGCTTCGCACTGCTTTGTCTAGCATCGCAAGAACCGATGCATCATCATCGACGATAAGTATCTTATCTGCCATGTGCCATCCTCCTTTACAACAAAAGGTGATTTCAATATAATCACAAGTATACACACAGGTTCAGAAAAATCAAGGAGGCACTGGCATGCACCGTAAAAGCCGTAACCGACTGTATACCGTTATACTGCTTATAGCCCTGATAATACTGCTTGGCGTTTCCCTTCTTCTTAAAACATATAAAAGCTATACAGACAGCATAATAACTTCCCTTGACAAAAAACAAAGCAATCTTTCTGTTGCGGTCGACCGAAACATCGAGCTTCTAATAAGCCATGCCCGCAATAACCTTGCATATCTTGCCGAAACAGCAGATGCTGTTTCGGCCGAAGATGCATGGCTTATGGGCGACTCTTCACGTCTTAAGGCCTTACTGCACGAAAATCTCAATGAACATGACAGTTTTATCTGCGATCTTGCTGTTATCAAAGACGATATTTTTATTGTCAGCACCTTTGAAAACAAGATCCTTACCTTTATAGATATACCGGGCGGCGAAAGCCGAATATGCCTTGACCTGGACGGAAAACCCTTCCTCGCAGTTATACACCGCAGCCATTCGGGCACAGAATATGCTGCCATAATGGATCTTGAACTTATCTACAGCACTGTAAGCCATGCAGAGCTTGCCGAATCCGACCTTATGCTCCTTCTTGACAGAAGCCGCAAGATCATGCTGCATTTCTGCACCCACAGCCGGACTATCAAAAGCACTCTTTTGTCAGAATGTCCCAAGCGCGAAGACTTTAACCTCCTCTACACAGCCGACGAACAGGGTCAGCGGGGTATTGAAGCCTTTATGTATCAAACCAAGCAGATGGATGAGGGCTATAACGCCCGTATCATGATGATACCCGCAGGCCAAAGCCACAACGGCAGCTTTTCCATCGGCCTTATCAGCAACACAGACAAGGCCCTTGCCCCTCTCAGAGCAGCCTCGTTCAAATGGCTTGCAAGCGGTGCCATCATTTTTATCGGCCTGCTCATGCTCATCATTCTTGTGTTGCGCTTTGCCCGTCGTGAGGCCCGCATCGAACGTGAACTGGATCTCCTCAGGCAGAAAAACCTCTCGATGGAGGAGCTCAACCGCAAAACACGTGAAATGGCCCACCATCAGCGTCTTGAGATGATGGGCACCATTACCTCGGGCATTGCCCATGAGTTCAACAACCTCATAACCCCTATCATGGGCTACAGCATGCTCACCCTCGAAAAGCTGCCAGGTGATCAGGAAGAGCTCTATGACTATATTCTTGAGATATATAACTCATCCCGTAAGGCCCGGGAGATCACAAAACAGCTGTCGCAGTATTCACACAAGAACACATCCGACATCAGAGAGCCTATAGATCCCACTTCCATCATAAACGAGGTGCTGCATGTGGCGCGGCCTGCCTGCCCCAAAACCGCTGAGATCGTTTTTGACTCCGTTATAATCAATTCTTTTGTTGTGGGCAACCCCACACAGCTTTCGCAGCTTTTCTTAAACATTATGCTGAATGCCTTCCACGCATTGCCTGAAGAAGGCGGCAGGCTGGAAATATCGGTAAAACTTGAATACGGTCAGGTAGCCTTTACCTTCTCCGACAATGGCTGCGGCATGCCCCGCGATGTGGTTGAGCATATCTTCGAACCCTTCTACACCACAAAAGAAGGCGGCCGCGGCACCGGCCTGGGCCTCGCCATCGCCCAGCAGATAGCCGAAGACCATCACGGAAGCATATCGGTGAGTTCAAAGGAAGGCGAAGGCAGCACCTTCACCGTCCGTCTGCCCGCCCATTACAGATAAGTTTTTACCTTAACAAATATTATGATAGGATTTATTTTATATTAAGCATTCTGTGATATACTCATTTCAGGTTAAGCAGCTTTTTCCTATTGAGGTGTAAAACATGAAAGATCCTGCCGCATATGCGGCAGGTTTTTTCATGCCGCTTTCCTTAATAAATATTAAGACTCTTTTTATTGCGAATTAAGATTGCTGTGATATATTGATATCGGACATTATGCGGCAGATATCACGCATGATATCCGGCAATATAAACACTTCCGCCATGCCCTTAAAGGCAACGGCGGATTTTGTGTTTTTAGGGGGTTATAGTTTTTTCTGATACACATTTCGGCTTTTATTCAATTTCTGCATTAAGCTGTCTGAGCGATTGACTATTGTGTTTTTTAATGTTAGCGTATCTCTCGGTGGTTTAAAGACAAGTTTGTTTATTATTATTTAAAGGAGAAATAAAAATGAAGAACAAGTATGTTATAGGCATTGCCCTCATTCTTCTGGGCGCCCTCATCGCCTTTGGACCTCAGAGCATCTTCTCGGTTTGTGAGTTCAACCCCGAAAAGGCCATGAAGTGCCATTGGATGGCTAAAGCCGAAATGGGTGTAGGCCTGGTTATTCTGGCCGAAGGCATCCTCTCTATGGTATTTGACGACAAGAACCTCCGCCTGGGTCTTTGCATCTCGGCTCTGCTGCTCGGCGTTCTTACACTCGCTCTTCCCCATGTTCTTATCGGCGTATGCAAAAATGCTCATATGCCTTGTGTCACACTCACACGTCCCGCACTTACAATCTGCGGCATCGCAGTTGTTCTTATGTCCGGCCTCAGCGCATTCTCGCTGAAAAAATAACACCAGAAACAGGAGATACTCATGCAGGAAAAAGCACTTTCTACCCATGCGCTTTCGCTGCTTAACCTCAAGCGAAAGCCTTTCCGCACAGCAGCACTTATGGCTGTTGTTGCTGTGCTTGCCTTTGTCCTTTTCGGCGGCTCTATCATGACCAAGAGCATGGAAAAAGGAATCGAAGGCCTTGAAGACCGTCTTGGTGCCGATATCGTCGTCGTTCCCGAAGGCTATGACCAGGATTTCGAAGGCGTTATGATCCAGGGCGAACCCGTATATTTCTTTATGGACAAAGACATTCTTGAAAAGGTCAGGTCCTGCGAAGCTGTCGAACTGGCTTCCCCTCAGTTCTATCTTGCTTCCCTCAATGCCGAATGCTGCGGTTCTTCGGTTCCCATCATTGGCTTTGAACCCGAAACCGACTTCACCGTTCAGCCCTGGATCACCGAGCAGTACAGCAAGGGGCTGGGCTATGGTGAGATCATCATCGGCGACGACATCAATGTTGAAGCCGACGGCACCATCCTCTTCTTCGGCAAGAACTATAAGGTAGCCGCCCGCCTTGAGCGCACCGGCAGCGGCGTTGATGTATCCTGCTTCGCAACAATGGATACAATTGCCGACCTCTATAGAGATGCCAAGGAAAAGGGCGCTTACTTCCAGGAAGGCGTTACATACGAAAACTCGATCTCTTCCATCATGGTAAAGGTAAAGGAAGGCTATACTCTTAACCAGGCTCTGGTCCAGATCCGCAAGGCCACCGAAGGTAAGGTCGAGATCGTTCAGACACAGAGCATGATTAATTCTGTCGGCGGCAGCCTTGGCGGTGTTGTTTCTTATCTGTATGTCATCGCAATCGTTTTCTGGGTGCTGGCCGTTGTTCTTCTTGCTATTGTCTTCTCGGTAACAGCTAACGAACGTAAGAAGGAGTTTGCCCTCTTCCGTATCCTCGGAGCTACACGCAAGCGCCTGTCCAACCTTATCCTCACCGAGGCATTTTATGTCAGCCTCAGCGGCGGTATCATCGGAATCGTCGCTGCAGCCCTTATCGTATTCCCTTTCAGCACCTATCTTGGCGATCAGATGGGCATCCCCTATCTCCAGCCTGAAAATGGCACCGTACTGATCATTCTTGTTGTAAGCCTCGTGCTTTCGGCCATCGTTGGCCCTCTGGCTTCGGCATATTCGGCCCATAAGATCAGCCAGGCCGAAACATATCACACCATGAGGGAGGGCGAATAAAATGGTACTTGAAGTTAAAGGTCTCTGCAAAGAATATATGCGTGGAAGTAAGCCCTTCTACGCCGTCGACCATGTCGACTTCTCGATGAACAAGGGCGACTTTGTTTCTATTATCGGCCGCAGCGGCAGCGGTAAGAGCACCATGCTCAACCTTATTGCTGGCCTGCTCGACCCCACAGAGGGCAGCATCACCGTTTCGGGCCATGAGCTCGGCGGCATGAACGACGACGAGCTTTCGCTGATGCGCAACACCGTCCTGGGCTATGTACCTCAGGGCCAGACAGTCCTCGGCAACCTCAGCGTCCTCGACAATGTCCGCCTGCCCTTCTACTTCCATAACCGCGACGGCGAATCCACTGCCCATGCTCTCGAGCTGCTGGAGCGCGTCGGCATTGCGCATCTGGCCGAGTCGCTCCCCCGCGAGCTTTCGGGCGGCGAACTCAGGCGTGTATCCATCGCCCGTGCCCTGATGTGCAGCCACGACCTGTTGGTTCTTGACGAGCCTACCGGCGACCTCGACCCCGAGACCACCACCGAGATCATGGAACTGCTCAGAAAGCTTGCCTCGGAAGGCACAGCTGTTCTGATGGTAACCCACGAGCTGGATACCACCGGATATGGCGACCGCACCTATGTAATGGACCGCGGTATCCTTACCGAACGCAAATAAGACAAACATAAATAAAGCCTCGCGCCGTTAAGGCGCGAGGCTTTGATTTTTACGGTTTTTCCTGCCACTCAAGCTCAAATGTGCCTTCTGCATGGGAAAACACTACCGCAAGTCGGCATCTGCCCTTCTCCGGCAGTTCTATTTCATTCTCTCCCTGCGAAAGCTTTGCTATAAGGCCGCCCTTTCGGTCACGAAGCTCAATATCGGCAATGCCGCGCATTTTATTATCCAAGGTAAAGATATATCTTCTTCCGCCTCTTAACCTCAGATCACGCCTGACCGAACCGCTGCATCCCTTGACATTCATATATGCCCTGCAGGCAGCAGAACTGATGTTTCCTATGAACACAAGGGCCATGATACTTTTCATTGTCATGAAGCCCTGATCGTAAAGATACCACATGGAAAAGCTTATAAAGACTATGATCGGAATTACTTTAAGCATGACATCACTTCCTTTTATATTATTATATCATAACTCTTTGCTTGTGTCACCGGCGGGCGGCCGGGGCAAATCTGATCTGTGATTTTATCATTCTGTATATAAAACGAAAAACAGAGCAGCGCGAAGCGCTGCTCTGTTGAAAATTTTAACCTTTCAGGCTATTAGCCGTTGACCGACACGGTTATCTCAGCCTTACTGTTGATAGCTTCGACCATCTCGTCCGAAACTGTCATGCTGCCCGAAAAAACAAGCAGCGATACCAGTGCCAGAGCTGCCAGCAAACCGCCGGCCAATCTCTTAACCATGTTATTCACGCTCCTGTCATTTAATAATCATATCGACAGAAAGTATACGACAATTACACCAAAAAGTCAAAGGATTAATTGTAAATTTTGCGGCTATCAGCCTTCGATCTTCTTCAGGAACTCGCCCATTGCAGCCAGTCCGTCGATCAGCACCTGCTTGTCACAGGCGTAGCCTATTCTCACACACTTGGGTTCTTCAAAACAGTCGCCGGGAGTTACAAAGGCTCCCGTCTCGTGATACATTCTCCTGCAGAACTCGTAGGAATCCATATCAGAATCATAATGCAGCAGCGCTGTGGTTCCTGCCGCTTAGGTTCGCGCGACGCGGTACCACCGGTATACTCTGCCTCTATTACCCCCTGCTACTCACCGCATTCTTCATAAATAAGTTTTTCGATCTTTATTCCGGCAGCCGCCATTATGATAGCTGACACCACTATTCCTGCAACCATCCCCAGCATTTCATCGAACCCGGCCACAAGAACCGAAATATCCCATAGGAAAACTATAAGGGCCCCTGTAAGGCCATAACCTTTATAAACCTGCGGGGCAATCTTCTGCCCGTAATCCCAGTGTTCCTGCGACCTCATTGCCATAGGCCCACGGTATCCCTGACCGCAGTTCATATCACTTATCTGAACTCTTGCCAATATAGATCCAATCCACATCATAATCAGCGGCGAAGTTAAGTTAAAAAATATCATAATTTTCATAAATATCACCTGGGTTTAATATATCACAGCTATATGCTTAATGTAAACATACCATCTTAAAAACAAAAAGGCCGCGTTAGCGGCCTTAGGGTACAAAAAAAGCGAGCTGCGTAAAGCAGATCGCTGAACAAAGATTTTAGACCAAACAAAAGGAACCACCAAAGTGGCCCTCCTGTTGTGCAGGCATCGTTTCCCCACAAAATATCCATATTTTGCGGGGTCCCCTTTTAGATCATATAGATTTCCGGCAAATAAATTGCCGCAAATCGGGCGCCGTACTTACGGCGGCTTAGGTTGATGCCTTTATGGTACAAAAAAAGCGAGCGGCGTAAAGCAGATCGCTGAACAAAGATTTAGACCAAACACAAGGAACCACCAAAGTGGTTCCTCTGTTTGTGTAGGCATCAACCTATTTTCCCGGTCCGTCGCCAGACAAGTATCTTCGGCACCTGCGAGCTTAACTTCTGTGTTCGAAATGGAAACAGGTG
>JAFOHJ010000060.1 GCA_017421885.1 Clostridia bacterium | reverse complement strand
TACAAGGGATGACTTTGCTCTTGATAAATATGATGTCTTCAAGGCTTCTTCATGCATCCCCTTCTTCTGTAAGCCTGTGGAGATCGACGGCGTAAAGTATTACGACGGCGCTCTTAGCGATCCCGTTCCCGTTCAGAAGGCCCTTGATGACGGATGCGACAAAATAGTTCTTGTTCTGACCAGGCCCAAGGATATCATCCGCAGTGACAAGAAGGATGTTTCGACGGCGCGTCTTATTGAAAAAGAGTATCCCAAGGCTGCCGAAAACCTGCGCGCACGCGCAGCCCGATATAACGAAGGCGTGGCGCTGGCAAAGCGGCTGGAAAAGGAGGGCAGGGCTATTATCATAGCTCCCGACGACACCTGCGGAGTCGATACCATGAAGCGCAGCAAAGAGTCGCTTATGCAGCTTTACGGCAAAGGCTTTAAGGACGGAGCGGCAATAGCTGAATTTCTTAAAAATGATAGTGCGATGTAACAAAAAGCATGGCATTGATGAAATACACAAAAAAACCACCCTGGTTGGGTGGTTTTTTATTTCTGTGATATATGCACAAAAATCTATATATTGCTTTATCGAAAATGCCTATCAAACGAAATGTGAATATTAAAACAAACGATTGGACAAATCTGAGATGCGGTGGTTAAATATTTAACGGAAAGGGATTGCTATGTCCCTATGAAAGATCAAAATAATTACAGGAGCGTGCGTAATGTTTCAAATGCTGAACGAAAAAGAGCGCAACGAGAAGGGCCTGCTTCGTGAAGATGCAAAGTCTTTGAGAAAGCTTACCCGCGAACAGCTCGCTGAGCTTGAAGAACGCGAAAAGACACCGCGTGAAAAAATGATGGACCTCATCATCACGGTACTTCCTGCTGTTGTGCTGGCAATCAGCCTGCTGGAATATACCGTTATGCCCGATGTCAACCCCAACCCCATGCGTCACATGTATACAGTTGTTCTGGCCATTGTTTTTGTTGCTTATACAGCAGCATTTGCTTTCGGCAAGATCAAGGAGAGCAAGGGCGATAAGAAGCTTATCCGCAGCCTGCGCTACAGAGCACCTCTGTATGCAGCTATCGCAGCTGTCCTCACACTGTATGATATCCTTACAATCAAGACCAACTATTTCACATATCCTTTGGTACCCTGTGTAAACAGCATTATGTATGCTGCATGGACCGACCGTGCCGAGCTTCTCAGATGTGCAAGCCACACACTGGTTCTGATGTTCAAGGGTTATGGCCTGGGCGTTGCCCTCGGCCTTATCACAGGTATCACCTGCGGCTACAGCCGTAAGGTAAACTACTGGATAGATCCTATCCTGAAGTTCATGGGCCCCATTCCTATTTCGACATGGATCCCCATCATCGCAGTTCTGTCCCCTTCGCTCAGCGGCGGTGCTCTGTTTATCATCATCGTTGGTGTTTGGACAGCTGTTACAAACGCATCCCGTGCCGGTGTAGCAAATGTTGACAAGGCATTCTTCGATGCTGCTAAGATCCTTGGTGCAAGCGAAAGACAGCTGATCTTCAAGGTAGCTATCCCCGCTGCTATGCCCAACATCATGGCCGGTATGACACAGGGTATGATGACAGCCTGCACAGCCATCATGGTTGCTGAAATGATGGGTGTTAAGGGTGGTCTCGGCTGGTACATCACATGGGTCAAGTCCTGGGCTCTGTACAACAACATGTTCGCATCCCTGTTCATCATTTGCCTCATCTTTACAATCGTAACAAAGATACTCAATATGGTTAAGAATCGCGTACTGCGCTGGCAGATAGGAGTGACGAAGTAAAATGGCAGTTGTTCTTAAGCTTGACGGCGTATCCAAGAGCTTCGCCCGTGTCGAAAAGAACGACATCACAAACGCTCTTGAAAATATCAACCTCGAGATGCACAGCGGCGAGTTTATCAGCCTTGTAGGTACATCGGGCTGCGGCAAGTCGACAATGCTTCGCCTCATCGCCGGCCTCATCACACCCACAACAGGTACTCTTACCGTTAACGGCGAGAAGATCGAAGGTCCCGCAACATCCCGCGGCATGATGTTCCAGCAGCATACACTCTTCCCCTGGCTGACAGTCGAGAAGAACATTGCTTTTGCCGATACAATGGCCGGCAAGAACAAGGAGCAGGCTTCTGTTGATGAAGTCAACCGTATGCTCAAGGTCATCGGCCTCGAAAACTTCCGTGTAGACTATCCTGCTCAGCTCTCCGGCGGTATGCAGCAGCGCGTTGCTCTGGCACGCAGCCTGATCTGTAAGCCCGAGATCCTGCTCCTCGACGAGCCTCTGGGCGCTCTCGACTCCTTCACACGTATGAACATGCAGGACGAGATCCTCAACCTCTGGAAGGAAAACAAGCAGCTGGTAATCATGGTAACACATGATGTTGATGAGGCTATCTACATGGGTACAAAGGTACTGGTCATGGAGCCCCATCCCGGCCGCATCAACAATGTCATCGACATTGAACTCGATTACCCCCGCAACCGTGCGAGCTCGAAGTTTGTCGAGTATCGCCGTCAGATCCTCGACCTCCTGCACTTCGGTCAGAAGGAAGACTAATTATCGGTTTTGCGGCGCGTAAGCGCTGTAAGATAAATGTTTTTACACCCATCATCAAAAAGACAAGGAGAAAGACACCAATGAACACATTCAAGAGAATGCTCGCTCTGATGCTCGCTCTCATCATGGTCTTCAGCTTTGCTGCTTGCGGCGAAGATAAGCCCGCTGAGGACAACAAGGAAGAGAACAACGCAGCTGAAGAGAACAAGGAGCCCATGACAGAAGAAGAAGAGCTCGAGGCTATGAAGAATGAGCCTGCTTATGCAGAAGGCTTCACATTCTTCGAGTCCGGCGGATGCACATCTGCTCCCTTCATGGCCAGCCACCTCGGTTACTTTGAGAAGTACGGCATCAAGGCTGAAGCTTACAGAGGCGGCGACAGCTGGAAGGAAGCTATCGGCACAAACGCTGCTCAGGTAGCTGTTAACCACATCGCTACATGCCTGGTTCCCGCTGCTAACGACGTTAACTACGCTATCGTCAACGGCGCTATGATCGGCTGCCAGTCCCTGTGGGTTCTGGGCGATTCCGAGTACAACAGCCTGGAAGACCTGAAGGGCAAG